>NZ_CP030040.1:2572500-2872500 GCF_003260995.1 Acetobacterium sp. KB-1 | reverse complement strand
TGTTGGCTCCCTTGGACATTTCCAACACCATTGGCAGAGAATTGACATTAATCGCCGCCCAGGCAATCCCAGCCAGAGCAAAAGACACAAACAGCAGGGGATTAAATCCCGTGTAGAATGCCGATGTTCCAAAAACCGTGGCCAGCACCACCACACCCACAAGGATCATCTTCTTTCGTCCAATCCGAGAAGAAAGAATCCCAACTGGAATAAAAGAAATGATGGCGGCTATACTGGCCACCATTAAAATCGATGCCGACTGGGATTCCTGCATATTCAACGAAACCATGGCATATTTAGAAAAGGCCGAGGTTACCGCATTATATCCCATAAACCATAAGGCGACCGACAAAAGGATAAAAATCAGACTCTTTCGATATTCTTTGGGAAGTCTTTCATGAGTGACCAGGGTATCGTCATGCTCCGCTTCTTCAACATCAATCCCCAAAGTCGCACTGTTATGACGCATTTTGATAACTTCTGCCGGTTCATTGACGGTCAGTTTAAGAATAATGACACCCACTACCATAACACCGGCCGTTCCCAAAAACAGCGGCCAATAGTTGATGTTAGCTTTGTCTGGTGCCAGCAGTGCGACCATCGCCAAAACCATAATCCCGCCGACGGCACCCATCAGATTAATCACTGCATTGCCCTTGGAGCGAAGCGGTTTTGGTGTCACATCAGGCATCAGGGCCACTGCCGGTGATCGATAAAGGGACATTGATAACAGTGCTAAAGCCAAGGCGACAATAAACAACCCCAGTTTATTGGCCATCACCGCATAGGGAATGATCAGCATGGAGACCACTGCCATTGCCGTACCGCCTAAAATATAGGGCATCCGTCTCCCCATCCTGGTACTGGTATTATCCGAAAGCATCCCAAATAGAGGCAACATAAACAACGCCAAAACATTGTCAAGGGACATAACCACACCAGCCATGGTATCACCAAATTCAAAGGCTTTTAACATAATCATTGGAATCACAAAATCATACAGGCTCCAAAATGCACTAACAGTCATAAAACCCAGGCCTACTAAAACAGTGAGTCGGTAATCCAGCTTCATCAATATGCTCCTTTTTTCTTCATGAAAAAAGTATAGCATCCACGGTATACTTTATCAATGCGCTTAACAAATCTTTAACAAATCTTCATAATTCAGTCCTGCGAATTTTTTGGCTGATAGCCGGGATTATTTTTTTTACATTTAGGACAATAACCATAAAGATCCAGTTTGTGTCCAACAATTTCATAATCGGTTTCGTCTTCAATTTGATGTTCATAGCTTTTAATGGGACAATGCTCAATGGCCAGGATCTTTTTACAACCCAAACAAATCAGATAGTGCCGATGAACCATTTTATTATACTCAAACACCGAACGGTTGTCCCCCGACAAACTTAATTTTGTCACCAGTCCCTTTTCTGCCAAAGCTTCAAGATTTCGATAAACGGTTGACAAATTGATGGACACATCCATTTTCTGTATGTCAAAAAATATATTCTCGGCTGAAACAGGCTGATCATTTTTTATCAGTATCTCCAGAATCGCCACCCGATGTTTTGTCGATTTCATGCCGTTGTTTTTCAGTTCTTCACGGATATCCAACTTTTTCATTTGATTTCCTCATTCCGCTTACTTCGACTTTTCTGAGCGTTCCGATTTATTTTGCGTCTGATTGCCTGACCCAGATACAAACAAAAATAACATCCCACTGACAGAATAACGATCGTCGCACCTGAAGCAATGTTCATCTCATACGAAATCCACATGCCCGATAGGCAAAAGATAATCCCTAATATTATAGCATAAAACATCCGATTTCTGAAATTTGAGCTAAGCATTCCCGCTGATGCCGCCGGGGCGGTCAGCAAGGCAATAACCAGAATAATTCCGACAACCCGAATCAGCACCACCACGGTCATTGCCACCAGAATCAAAAGACCATACTCTAGTATTGTCGTATTAACACCTAAAATAGTAGCAAATTCCTCATCAAACAGATAGGCCTTCCAATGATTAAAAAACACCACCACCACAAAAACGACAATCAGTGTTAAGCCGATCATCAAATAAAGATCAAAGCGTGTAACCGATAGAATACTCCCAAAAAGATAGGAACTCAAATCAGGCGGATAGCCGGGCATCAAGGCAATAAAAAAAATCCCCAGTGCCATACCAACTGACCAGAACAGACCGATGACAACATCCGATTCAGCTCCGCCCTTTTTATTAATATAACCAATTCCCAACGCGGCACAGACTGAAAAAACAAAGGCCCCAATAATCGGCTCAAAACCTAGCAGATAGCCCAAACCAACCCCACCATAGGCCGTATGGGCAATGCCGCCGCTCATCATTACCAGTTTTCGCTCAACAATGATTACTCCGATCAACCCACAAACTATGCTGGCTAAAATCCCGGCAAAAAAAGCATTCTGTAAAAATTGATATTTAGATAATGCATCTAACATCTCAGCAATCCTCCCCGTGATCCTTTAGTACCCGATGAGGAACGCCATGGGCAATGAGATCAACTGCACAGCCGTAAAGATGGTTAACCACATCTTCCGTCAATTCAGGCTCGCCATGATAAACCAATTTTGTATTCAAACATGCTAGTCGCCCCACATAAGAGGATACGGCAAGCAGATCGTGGGTCACCAGAATGATCGTCATTTCTTTGTTGAGTTCCTCTAAAAGACCATATATTTGCTCACGTGATACCGCATCGACACTGGCTGTGGGTTCATCCAAAAGCAGCAGTTTCGGTTTAACTGCCAATGCTCTGGCGATTAACATCTTTTGAAATTCTCCCCCTGAAAGCTGAGAAATCTGCCGGTCTGCCAGATCACTAAGCCCAACCTTTGCCAATAAATTCACGACGATCTCCTTATCTTCTTCCGAGTAATGAAAAAAGGGTTTAAAGCCAGCTTTGATCCGACCGGTTAAAACCACTTCAAATACCGTAATCGGAAATGTCTTATGCATGGCTGCATACTGAGGAACGTACCCCATCAGTATCCGTTTTTTCGCAATCGGCTCTCCATATATCTGGACGGTTCCCTCCGTTGGCGGGTTGATTCCTAAAATTGTTTTTAGCAACGTTGTTTTTCCACCGCCGTTGGGTCCAATGATCCCTAAATACTCACCTTCATAAACATCAAGACAAACACCGGCAATTGCCGGTGTTTGTCCATAGTAGACGGTTAAATTATCCACCTGTACGACTTTATTTTTCACTGCATAACCTCGGCCATCGTTTTTGCCATCGTTTGTAGATTTTCAATATAATTTTCCGCCAGCGGAGCTAGTTGAACCGTTTTTCCACCGAGTTCATCGGCAAAAGCCTGAGACTGACTACTATCAATTTCGGCCTGATAAAAAATAACCTTAATATTATCTTTCTTTGCCAGGTCAATGATCGCTTGAAGCTGCTGAGCGGTTGCTTCCTTGCCTTCTTCTTCCAGGGCAATCATTTCCAGCCCATAATCATCGGCTAAATAACCAAATGCCGGATGATACACAATAATTTTTTTATTTTGAACCGGTGCCAGAGCGGTGGTTATTTCCTGATCTAAAGCCTTAAGTTTGGCAATATAATCTTCGGCATTTTTTTGATAAACCGCTTGATTCTCAGGATCTCGTGCTGACATTTCTTTTGCAATGGTTTCTACCATTACCTCCACCCGCTTTGGTGAAAGCCAGATGTGGGGATCTCTTTCGCCCGAGGAAAATAATCTTTCGGGATAAACAGCCTTTGCTGCTTCCTGTAATGAAACGATCTTAACCTCTCCTGCACTTGGTAAGATGTTTGCTTCCTCCGTTGGTACGCCGATAGTAAAATATACTTCTGCCTGACTGAATTTCTCCATTTCCTGAGGCGTCGGTTCATAATTTTCCGGACTATTTCCCGGCGGTACCAATGCAATAACCTCCGCCAGATCGCCGCAAACGGCTTCCACAAAAGTTTTTTCCGGTACAATGGTCACGGCCACGATTGGCTTTTTATCCTCACCATTACTGATCGCTGAAGTTTCTTTGCCGCTCTTGCAGCCACTTACTAATAATAACAGACAAACGGCCAGAATTAATCCCGATAAAACACGCAATGTTCTCATCTTTTTCATTTTCCTACCACCTTCTTTTGGTTAATATGCAAATGATTTGTATTTGCATATTAATTGTAAGCCTACGCTTCTTTTGTGTCAATGGTATTATACAAAGATTATTAGTCGAATATTGCTGTAAACTATTTAAGCATCTGCTAAATATAACTTGTCATATCACGGTTTTGTTTGTTATAATTTAAGATCTCATTTAAATATTCTTATTTTAAGATATAAGTAGAATAATTGCTAGCTTTAGCATTCATATTTCAGGAGGTCATCATTATGAAAAGAATTTGTGTTTATTCCGGCTCCAATCTCGGTGTTCGTCCGGAGTACAAAGAAATGACAAAAAAATTGGGTCTGGTGCTCGTCAAGAACAACATTGAATTAGTTTACGGCGGATCAAAATTTGGTCTAATGGGCGAAATCGCCAATCATATGTTAGACAATAGTGGCTGTGTCACAGGGGTTATGCCCGGAGGCCTTTTCCCCAACGAAGTGATTAACGACCATTTGACTCGTTTTATTGAAGTAAAAAACATGCATGAACGCAAACAAACCATGGCCGACTTATCTGATGGTTTTATTGCCATTCCCGGAGGGGTGGGGACCTTCGAAGAATTATTTGAAACCTTTAGTTGGGCACAACTGGGGATTCATAAAAAACCGATTGGGATTTTCAATATTTCAAACTTTTTTGATTCCTTTATTGCAATGATGCAAAACATTGTCAATGAAGGTTTTATGAACCCGTCCAACACAAAGCTGGTGCTGGTCTCAACAGACCCCGACGAATTGATCCGTCAAATGATTCACTATACCCCGCCTGTTCTGGGCAACAAGTGGCAGCAATTGGATCCGGCCACGATAAAATAAAATGCAAAAAAAAACATTGCCCTAAATTAAGTGCCCACTAAACGCCATTGGAATCCCAATTCCAATGGCGTTTTCGGTTAAACCTCTTTTTTTCTGTATCTTTGCTAATTTTAACTGAGTGCTGCGTTCATTTTCCTGCGGACGATTTTATAAATTTCCATGACCACTAAGAGTAGCAGGGTAAAGCCAAAAACCACCAACCATTCAAAAATTGAAATCGGTTCTATCTCAAGTGTTTGTTGCATAAAAGGAAGATGCATACTCAGAATATGAATCCCCTGAGCAGCTAAAACGCCCATCACCAATATGTAATTACGGCTAATTGGAACTTTAAATGCTGATGAAAATTCCGACCGACAATTAAAGACATGGACATTTTCCATCAATACCATTGATAGGAGCACGATATTTCGAGCCGCCATATGATCCCACCCCTGGAGAATGATCAGGTAATACCAGAACCCAAAAGCGATGGTTCCCATGGTAACGCCTGAAAGCACTGTTTGACTAATCATCTGGGGATTAAAAATCTTCTCATCGGTTTTTCGGGGTTTCCTTTTCATGGCTCCTGGCTCGCCATCTTCAAAAGCCAGAGCCACACCCTGGATACCGTTAGTAACCAGATTAAGCCAAAGTAGCTGAACCGCAATTAAGGGTAAGGGCATCCCGGTGAAGATCGCCGCTAGAAAAAGAGCAACTTCAGCCGCACCAGTTGAAATGAGCAGATAGATTACTTTGCGCACATTATCATAGGCGAAGCGCCCTTCTTCCACACCGGATACAATCGAAGCAAAATTGTTATCTGTTACAATCATCGAACTGATCTCTTTGGCAACATCCGTACCGGAGCCCATGGCAACCCCAATGTTTGCCCGTCTTAACGCCGGGGCATCGTTAACCCCGTCACCGGTAACGGCCACAAATTCGTTCTGGTTAATCAGAACTTCAACAATTTCCAATTTTTGTTTGGGTGAAACTCTGGCAAAGACATGGGTTGAATTAACCAGACTTTTAAATTCCGCATCAACCAAAGATCCTGCCTGACTTAATTTTTTCCCGGTTACCACTGCCTCATCGGGCTCGACAATCCCCACCTCATTGGCAATGGCCATTGCCGTTTTGGGGTGATCGCCGGTAACCATGATCACCTTTATTCCGGCTTGCTTACATTCGTCCACCGCATCAGCCACTTCTGGTCGTAACGGATCAATAAAGGCAACCAACCCCTGAAAAACCATTTCTGGCAAATCCTCATCTTCATACTGGTCCTTTTTTTCATATCCCGGGTGTTTGCCTCCCGCAACTCCCAATACCCGGTAACCCTGAGCAGCCAGCGCTTCAGCCTGTTTTTCAATCGTTGTCGGGTCGAGAGAAACCGTTTCATCCTGATTTGCCATTTGATCACAAAACTTTAGTATCTTTTCAACGGCACCTTTAACCGCAACAAAGGTTGTGCTTTCTTTCTCATAAAAGGCCGCTGAAAATTGCCGTTCCGATTCATAGGGAATCATCTCCAGCAGCCTGTTTTCAGACTTTACCGCTTCCGGTAATATCCCAAGCTTATAGCCCAGTGCCAAAAATGCCACATCCATGGCATCGCCGTGATGCGTCCAGGCACCACTTTCTTGTGTTAGGGTTCCTTCATTTGCCATGACAAAAGAAACCGCCAACTTTTCTAAACGTATCTGCTGCTGATCCGAGATCTGATTTTTCTGTTCGGTCTCAAGACTTCCTTCACCATTATAGCCCTGGCCTGAGATGTGAAACCCTTGTCCATCTGGCAAAAAAACCTGCCGTGCTGTTTGTTGATTAACCGTCAGTGTACCTGTTTTATCGGTGGCAATCACGGTACAGCTACCCAGACTTTCCACCGCTGGTAGTTTTCTGACAATGACGTTGCGTTTTGCCATTTTGGATGCCGCAATCGAAAGTGCCACTGTTAGTGCTACCGGAAGCCCTTCGGGAATCGCTGAAACCGCCAGGGCCAGCACTACAAAGAAGATGGCCGCAAAATCAAGCCCCTGCAGTCTTAGCAGAACAGCTAAAAAAACACTGATGAGTAAAACCACCACACTAATTTGTTTGGTGAATTTTTCCATCCGCGTGACCAGCGGCGGGCTTGCACTTTCAGACTCACTGAGTTGCTCGGCTATTTGACCAACTTCGGTGTTTGTCCCTGTTTCAACCACAATACCCGTTCCCCGGCCCGATGTAATTACGGCGCCGGCATAAGCCATATTCGTTCGTTCAGCGATGCCCATATTTTCGGACAACCGACCTACTTTTTTACTTGCTTCGATGGATTCGCCGGTTAGAAAACTTTCATCTGACGCGAGATTTTTAGCCTCCAGCAGGCGCAAATCCGCGGGTACCTTGTCTCCCGATGCCAGTAAAACAATATCTCCAGGAACAAGCTCCTCTGAATCAATTTCAACCTCTTTTCCGCCCCGCCTGAGGTTGGCCTTAATCTTAAGCAAATTCTGTAAACTGGCGGCGCTCTTCTCCGCATTGTACTCCTGGTAGGCACCTAAAACACTGTTTAGAATAATGACAATCAGAATAAAAATAGCATCCTTGGCATCGCCTAACGCCAGCGATAAAATTGCCGCCGCAATCAGGATAAAGATCAGCGGATTCTTAATTTGATGAAGCAGAATGGTCCAGATCGACGGCAACTTTTTCATCGGTAACGCATTCTTACCATAAGCGGACTGCCGACTGGCTGCTTCTCCAGGTTCAAGCCCGGCCGGATTACTCTCTAACGCTTTAAAAACAACCTTTTCTTCAAGAGCATGCCAATTTTTTCGGATAAAATTTTCTGTCTGCGACTGTTTTTTCTTTTGTTCTTGCATAAAGTACCCTCCAAATAAGACTATACTTACTTATTGGATACCCCAAATCGTTAAAATACAACATCTTTCTAGTTGAGTGGCTGAGTTTTCCTGCTTATCGTCGGCCGGTTAAATAATAAATAGCCATTTGGGTGCGGTGAGAAAGATTGCCCTTGTCCAGAATCACACTGATATAATTCTTAACAGTGCCTTCACTTAAGAAAAGTTTTTCGGCAATTTCCTTATTCGATAAGCCGTTGGCTACGGCTTCGATAATCCCCAGCTCTCTGACGGTAAACAAACTGCCGTCAAAACCGGTGCTGCATTTTGTTTCCGGTTCGGTAAATTTATCAAGCACCTGACTGTCAAGAAAATGAACCCCATGATAAACGGATTTAATGCTCTGTTTTAATTGTTCCGGAGTATGATTTTTGATCAGGTATCCGTCGGCCCCATTTTTCATCGCCTTTTCCACCAGCTCGCGATCATCAAAGGTGGTCAGAATCAGCACCTTTCCCAAACCTTTTGCAACAATCTCTTTGGTCGCGGCAATGCCGTCCATTTCCGGCATCTGGATGTCCATCAAAAAAACATCCGGTTTTTCTTTCTGGGCAAATTCCAGCGCCTCTCTGCCATTTTTAGCACAGCCAACGACTTGAAATTCGTCATCGACACCCAAGATGATGCCCATGCCGTCTCGTACAAAATCAGAGTCATCAACAATGATTACCTTTATTTTAGTCATGTCTGTCGCCTTTCTTAAGCGGAAGTTAATGGAAAAATCATATTGATCCGAAATCCGTTTTGACCATCAATATCAATCAGACCACTTACTTTCCGGGTGCGGTCTTTCATTCCCTGAATCCCCATTCCTTCGACAATTGTTTCGCAGCTTGTGCCATTATTATAAATACTGCAACGGACGATTTTGTTCATAACCACCAATTCGATGGCCAGTCTGGAGCATTTTGCATATTTAAGGGCATTGGAAACGGCTTCAATGGCATTATCCAGAATCACTTCCCAAATGTGATCGGGGATCTCTTTATCTTCCCCCTCTAGTCGCAAGATCGCCTGAATGCCATATTTTTCCCGACATTCTTCGCACAATCCCTGAAGCTGATGCAGGGCCACCTTTTTGTGCTCCGGTTTTTCCTTCCGCAAGATAAAGCGGATTTCATCCATGCTTTCTCTTAAGGTATCAATGACGGCCTGAATGATCCGACTGCTTTGTTCCGGTTTATTATGAATCAGCACCTTACTGGCTTCCAATTGATAAACGGAACCGTTAATGCTGTGCCCCAGCTTATCATGCAAGGCCTGATAAATTCCGGCCCGTTCGGTAAGGATTTGATTTTTATAATGCAGGCTGTTCTGTTCCAGTTTCTTTTTAAAGTGCAAGTCTTTGTCCGAAATGGAATCCTTTAGTTTAAACTCTTCCTGCTCATAATTTTCCAGCTTATCTTGATACCGCTTGATCAGCACATGATTCTGAAAATAAATAACACTAATAAAGATACTATAAATCATATAAACGGCTAAATCCGGGGGATGAAAAAGGACACCGGCAAAGACCATCAAGCCGACGACGAGGGGCAGTTTAAAATAAACCACCGTATCCAATACCACCACCGGAATTAAATAAAAACCGATGCTACTTTCCCTAAATAAAACGAAGATCCCTATCGCAAAGATTATTTCAGTAAGCAAGCAGCCGATTTTTTCCTTATCCAGCAACTCATAAAGGGTTGATACCACCACAAACAATCCCAGCCAAAACCCCTCCTGGCTGATCACTTGAAATGATTTCTCACCGTCAACAATCACATATGCCAGCATGACCGTCAGACAGCAAAATTTCATCATCGAGAAATAGTTATCCTTCATCTTTTCAAACATCTGTCTGACTTCCCATCCACCTTTACTTTACGAACATTCTATCACATTTTCGATTTTCACTTCAATGCAATTGTTTAATAATCCTTTTTTCCAACCATGATGCCAATCGAGGTGCCGGCCATAAGGATCAGCAGATAGCTGCCGACAATCAGCCCGTACATTGCATAAACCCCGGTTTCGCCAGTCATCAACATTTCTGAAGCGACGATCACCCACCGCTGGGGAATCAGCAGTGAGGCTTTTACCCACCATTGAGCCGCACTGGTGATAGGAAAGTACAAGCCGGCCATGATGTTTGACACAATCCAGATGGCAAAGACGGCGTAGGTCGCATTCATGGTATTCCCTACCAGGGTGCCAATGACCACTGAAAGGGTACTAATGCATAAGCCCAGACCAAAAACCAGAAACAAATAACTGGGAAAGGGGATGCCAAAATCAGTACTCACCAGTAGCGGCGTTGCCATGGCTAAAATAGTTGTCTGGATCCCGACCGTTAATAAGATCATGGCCATTTTTGACAAAACATAATTGAGAATACTGGCTTTTGATAGAAATATCCGGTTATAGACCTGATTGTTTCTTTCTCTAACGATAATATCGGCAATAAAGACTCCACAGAACAGAAAACCCATTGTCAGCACTGCAATTGAATAACCAATGCGGGTGCTTTGGTGGTTCTGCTGACTGGTTAATGTCAGGCTATTTCCGATTTCCACCGCCTCAATTTTTTTATTAAGCTTACTCTCTTTCAGTTCACTAAGCATCGCATCAAGGGCAGTCTTATCATAGCCGGTTGTTTCCGTCGCCTTCATGATAAAATTGAGATAGGTATTGACATTACTGTTTAACAAGGCATTTCGTCCGTCACTTTTAATCTCCAGAAGCGATAGCTTTCCGGTTCCCCCCGCTAACAGATCGGCTTCAAAATCCTTAGGAATATAGACCACCGCACCGATATTGCTCTTTCCGGCGCCATCAATACTTTCCTGTCTTGCCGTCGGCAGATCAACCACTTCCTGATTATAACGAAAAACTCGGAAAAGGCCTGAACCGGCCAGTTCCTGGGCCAGATAGTCTGATGTTTCGGTGTTGCTGTTATCATACAGCTTAACCATCAGTTTGGTATTCTCAATACTGGTAATGCTGTCCGCCCGATCTTCAATCGTTTGAACCATATACGAGGTGTCATCCTTCATTGACACTTCACCACCTAATTGCAACGAAAGCAGACCCGCCGATAAAATCGGCAGCAGCAGCACCAGTGCCAGATAGCCCTTATTTCGAAGCAACAGCTTCAGATTAGTTTTTACCATCGTAACAAAGCCGTTCATTCTATTCCTCCACTTTCCGGTTCATCAGCATACTGCCCAGTATTCCAAAAACTAAAATCAGACCAATCAGATAAATCAGACAGATCCCAACATAATCACTGTATCCTTTGGTGGAAAATTCCACCAGGGTCCGGTTGACATAATAAAGGGGCGATGCCTTCATTAGCGTAATCGAAAAGTCTTCATACATATACGGATCAAAGGAACCGCCAAATAATCCCAGTATCCAGGTCAGTGAAAAGCCCACGACCACACTAACAACCACCTTGTTGAATAACTGATAAAGAAAAACCCCAAAAGCGGCGGCTGCCATGGTAGAAAGCAGGATAATCCCTACTGAAGCCGGTAATGCGCCCCAATGCACCTGAAAGAGTAGCGCCGAAATTGTCCCGGCCACCGCCATGGCCATAAAGGTTACCAGAAAACAGGGCACAAATTTTGCCAGATATAACTGCGTCTTGCTCATCTGCGACACCCGCATCCGCTGCGGTATCGCATTTTTTCGTTCGCTGGCGATCACTGCGGCCAACGGAATAATCCCGCAGAAGCTCCAGAAGACGATGTAAATAATGCCATAATAATCGGTGGAGGTGGGCATTGGCTCGACTGAGAGCACTTCCCGGGACGCCCTTTCGCGATCTGTTTCCAGCAATTTTATATCGACAAGTCCTTTCTTCATCTGGGCGGTTACCAGGGCGGTATTGGCATCCACCTGATAAAAGAAATTGTCGAAAAGACTTTCTGAAACCAATGCCTCGGCTTTCTTCGCACTTGATTGATACACGATATAATCGTCATCCTGGATATCCACAAAAGCAGACACGGTTTCATTTTCAATCAGCTTTTTTATCTCACCTTCCGGATATTCAATTAGGGTTACATCATTCTTGGCACTTGCCTTTTTAAGTTCCGGCAGATAGGTTTGATACGGGCTATTCGCCGTGATCCGGTACCCTACTGTAAAGGGATCAATATCCCGGGCCGCTGCCATCATGTCCTTAAAGGCACTGGACAAAAGGGCAATGACAATGATCGGCATAATGATCATCAACAGCAGAAAGGACTTATTACGAAACATCAGTTTCATGTTATTTTTAATCAGTATCAGTGGCATATCACATCTCTCCCTCAGCATAATCGCGTAGCTTCTTGCCGGTCAAGGTTAGAAAAACCTCTTCCAGGCTCATTGTCGAGTCAGTTTCCGCTGTGACCAGTTCAGTTAGTTCTTTTTTGGTTCCCATGGCAATGATTTTGCCATTATCCATGATCGCAATCCGGGAACAGATTGCTTCGATTTCTTCCATATAGTGGCTGGTATAAATAATGGTGGCCCCCTGTTCATTGGCAACCTTTATCTTTTCTAAAATAAAATTTCGGGATTGGGGATCAATCCCCACCGTGGGTTCATCAAAAATCAACAGCTCCGGATGATGTCCGATGGCACAGGCAATGTTTAGTCGGCGTTTCATGCCGCCGGAAAAATTCTTACAAAAGACATTGCGTTTATCCTTTAATCCCACAAATTCCAAGGAATCATCAATTGCTTTTTTTAGTTCTTTACCCTTTACTCCATAAAGAGAGGTAAACAGCTCGACATTTTCCCAGGCTTTCAGATTGCCATGAATGGCCAGTTCCTGGGGAATGTAGCCGAGCCTTTCTTTAGCCGCCTTCATATCGGTTTGGACATCTTTTCCAAACAGCCTGATTTTACCGGCGGTTGGCTTCACTAACGAACAGATCATATTCATCGTCGTACTTTTACCAGCACCGTTTGGTCCCAGCAAGCCAAAAATCTCCCCCTGCCGAATTTCCAGTGAAACATGATCGACGACAGCCTTACCATCATATTTTTTTGTCAGGCCTTCCAGTTTTACAATTGCATCTCCCATAATTAATATCCTTTCTCTATCACACTTTTTATCTATCTCACGCCATAATCTGCCCGATTCTTTGATCACCACAGATTGTTCATGATTAAGATATCATTTTGGGAACGGCTTACATAGTGCAAAAAGAAATAAAAGGCTATGACTTTCGTCATAACCTAGATCCATTGCTCAGGATGATTCATGGCATCCTGAAATTTTCCAGAAACAAACCCAGTTGCTAGCATTAGCAACTGGGTAATAAACACCCCTTAATGATCTAAGGCCTTAAGAATGGCTTTGAATCGCGGTTCATCTTTAAAGAATGCGCTTTCTTCATCGCTTTCCAGTCCTCTTTTCAGCATCAATTTTGCCATGTCAAAATCCGATCCACGTGGCTCCCTAAACTTAATGTGGGTGTATAAATCCGATTTTCTGAAATCAGAAATGGTTTCAATTTTCGAAACCATTTGTTCTAAGATTTCCAGACTTTTCTCTGTTTCACGCCGTTCAATGGCAAGAAAAAGTTCTGTCGTATTTTCACTATAGGCTCCCAAATCAAACAATTGAACGACTTCTTTACCTAAATCGATATATCTTTTCGTTTTATTAAAGGCTTCTTCCTGGGATAGTAAGCGAATAATTAATTGGATAATGTTCCATAACTCATTGGCATTCTTTAATAACATCCGCTCATAAATTTCATAAGCTTTTTCGTTTTTACCCTGATTTTTAAAAAGCATCGCCTGAATAAGTTGTTTATCATAACCCGCTGGTGGAATACGATCGATCAGTTGCTGCGCTTTTTCAAATTCTTGCTTACTTGTATATTTTGACACCAATGAAGCCGCTGCCATGGACGCAATTTCTTGTTTCTCGCTTGTGGCTATTAATTCATACCAGAGCAAAATTTGCGCCTCATATCCATCCTGATTTTCCACGCCCTGAGTAAGAAAGCAATCTAAAATACTTGTAATCGAAAGAATGAGTCGATCACAAGTAGCATATTCTTTAATGAGATCTGCACCTCTTTCATACGCCTGCTGATAACCCGCATTTTGGGCCAACTCGGCTATTTCATTTGCCAGCAGGTCAATTTCTTTATCCGTTAATTCTTCGTTGAAGGACAATAATGTATCAATGTTAATTTTCAAAACCCGG
Source organism: Acetobacterium sp. KB-1 (assembly GCF_003260995.1). Classification (NCBI taxonomy): domain Bacteria; kingdom Bacillati; phylum Bacillota; class Clostridia; order Eubacteriales; family Eubacteriaceae; genus Acetobacterium; species Acetobacterium sp. KB-1. Next base: position 2,858,416 of record NZ_CP030040.1, on the reverse strand, counting down.
GCAAGTGGTGATAATAAAGTAATATCTGGATATGATATTCCATTCTCCCACTTGTTTACCGCCGGAGCTGATACGCCCAGACAATTTGCGATCTGTTCCTGAGTAAGATTTGCTTCTTTTCGATACTTTCGTATTACTTTGTTTATTTTCATGTGTTGCTTCTCCCATCAGATAAATGCACTGGACCTTTGTTAACTAGCATAGCAAAAATTCCGGTTCCTCACAAGTGAAGCATTGTCATGATTCTTTTGGTATTATTAACCAACCGTTATGTTCAGCGAAAAGAAGCTGCAAAGGCAGATCTGCATGGAATAGCCAGAGGTTCTCTCACTGCTCTCAAACTTCCCAATAATTTCGTTTCGGGAAATAGTGAAGCTATCCATTTCCGCATTTGATGTAATCAGGGTCGTGTTTCCAATTTGATTCAGAAAATACGATCACCATCGGAAATCTTTAAAACCCGTGTCCTTTTTACTGCGCTGGATCATTTCTATTTACCACCGTTTGACCGCGGGCAATGTGATTTTTCGATTGATAAGTAAGCGCTGGCACCGGGCGGGAATCATAAACGGAATAGTTGGGCGTGGGTTTGACGGATAACTGCGTGAATTCAATGGGAAGCCCTGCCGAATAAAAAGAACTGATTCCATTCTGAAGGTGAAAGTGGAGATGAGGCTCGGAGCTGTTGCCCGAATTTCCACAATAGGCAATGATCTGTCCCCGCTTGACGGTGTCTCCGACTTTAACACCAATACTGCCTGGCTGCAAATGGGCCAAAAGACTGTATTCCGCTTTGGCATGACAAATCAAAAGGTAGTTACCACGGATATCACGGCCAGCACAATCGATCTGGCCGTTTCCGGCAACGCGACTGTCGGGTGAGTCGTTGCCGATTTCAACTACGTTCCCATCAGCAGGAGCTAAAATCGGTTTGCTATAGCAATAATAATTGCTGACGTTTTGATGATCGCCCTGAAAACTTTTACCGTTTTCGTCAAGGATCAGGAAGTCGTAAGCGTAACGTTGAGTCGGAACGCTCCAGGAATGAGAAAACGCTTTCTCAATGCCACCGTTAACCACCATCCAGTCGCCTGAAAACGGTAGGGAATATTTAATCGGGCTGACATAATTGTTAGGATTGGGAAGCCGCGAACGATAACGCAGTGGAATAATCAACATCCCCCCAAATTGTTTAATCGACTGAACAAATACCGGCAGATTATTAAATATTTCAACCAAACCAAACAGCCAGAACAACCAGAAAATATCAAAAATTTTGTCGTCAAAGAAAAGACCCGGCAATCCGAGCAATCCCAAAAATTTTAGTTTACCACACCAGTTAATCCATTGCTTCATCATTTCACCTCGTCACTAAAGATAAACAATTCTTCCACCGTGGTGACAAAAACCCTGGCAATATCCATTGCTAATTTAAGCGACGGATTATAGCGACCACGCTCCAGATTGACAATGGTTTCCCGCCGCACCCCCACCCGGGTTGCCAGCTCATCCTGGGTCAGATTGTACCGGGCCCGATACTCGCGTATTTTTGTAATCAGAGCCATCTTCATATTCCCCGCTGTTCTCTAATTTCAAACACCACTAGGGCAATAGTGAAGCAAGCTACCGAAACAATAAAAGTAGTCGCCAATGCGACACTTGGCGCTATAGAAACCGGTAACACGACGCGCAATGCAAAGACTAAACCAGTTGCAGCAACTCCTGTAAAAAATCCGATACTTGCGGCCTTCCTGACATTCTCCTGAAACAGCTCATCCGGGATTACAAAAAAATAACGAAGATAGTATAAGAAACCAAAGAAGCCCAGCAGACCACTATTATCAACAAATAACCCCAGTATGCCCAACAGTGAAAGTAGTGATAAAAATCCCAGTCGATTCAATTTCATCTTGCCTCCATGTGGTATATTTATAACATCATGTTAGAAATATACCACATCATTAGATTAATGTCAATAAACCTGATCGCATTTAAAACAGCTTTTGCAATCTGTCGTCTGCCCAAATAAAAAAAGGCCACAACTTTCGTCATAACCTGATCCATTGTTCGGGATGATTCATAGCAGTCTGAAATTTTTCCAGGAATAAGCTCACATGATAGCCATCAGCAACGGCATGGTGAACGGTGATCGAAAAGGGCATCATTTTTCGGCCGCTTTTTTCAAAGAATCTACCGGCCTGTAAAACGGGAAAATAATAATCCGCCTTGGCATAAGGTACCGGTGAGTAACTGCTAAACTGTGTCCACGGTAGCATCCCAACCATAAAGCTGTTGGGGGGTGGCAGTTCTGGTTTTGCCAGAATCCCGTGGTTTCCGGAGTATTGTTTCTGATCATTCATGTAGTTTTGATAAAAGCTTTCAAAATCCGGATCAAATTCTGTCCACATGTTCGACATCGTTTTGTCATCCTCGTGAAAACAGGCATAGGAGGGGTGTAAAACCTCATAATACTCCAGCTTATCCGCTGTTTTTGCAACTCGAAATTCCGACTGCGGGGGTGCGGACAAAAACCTGGACTTAGTATAATACCAGGAGGTACCACATGTTTTCCTATCAGGAAAACATTAAAGCTGTCAAATTGCTTATTCAATACGATATGAGTTACGCTACCGTAATCCGTGAGTTGGGCTATCCTTCCAAAAAAGCTCTTTGGAATTGGTACAATGAGTATTCTCAGAATGGAGATCTTCATCAGAATTTTATCAAGCAATCGAAATTTACTGATGAAGAGAAACAAAAGGCCGTTGACTATTATCGTGAGCATGGCAAATGTGTTTCACGGACAGTGAAAAAGCTTGGTTATCCTAGTCGCCCAATGCTGGATAAATGGATAACAGAACTTGCTCCAGACCAAAAAAGGTATTGCCGTTCCGGTGGTGCTGTTGTAAAATATACGCGTGATCAAAAAGAACAGGCTGTCATTTCCCTATGTTCCCGTAGCAAACCTGCTAAAGAAGTTGCTGCTGAGTATGGAACAACAAGAGAAAATCTCTATAACTGGAAACGACTGTTTTTGAAAGAAGGATGCGTTCAGTCAATGAAAAAGCCCATAAAGAAAATCATTCAATCCCAAAATGTTCAATCTCATGAAACTGAGGTGTCAGAGCTTCATGAAAAAAAAGATGAGCTTTCGTCACAGGTTGCGGAACTTCAGAAGGAAGTTCATCGCCTGAAGATTGAGCGCGATATTTATGAAAAAGCTGCTGAACTCATAAAAAAAGACAAGGGCATTAATCTTCAAACGCTTACGAACCGTGAGAAGGCCACAATTATTAATGCCCTGCGAGAATCCCATCAATTAAATATGCTTCTCAACATAATGGTTATGGCTAAAAGTAGCTACTGTTACCAGGTACTCGCTATCAATACCGATAAATATGCTGATTTAAGAACAAAGGTGAAAGGCACCTTCGAAGAATCATCCAGTAGGTATGGTTCCCGCAGAATTCATTCGGTTATAAAATCAGCCGGAGCTACCATATCAGAGAAGGTTATTCGCCGAATAATGAAAGAGGAAGACCTTATTGTTCCGAATATCAAACGCAAGAAATACAGCTCGTATAAAGGCGAAATCACCCCTGCGGTTGAAAATGTCATTAACCGCGATTTCAAGGCTGATAAGCCCAACAATAAATGGCTGACAGATATAACCGAATTTCATATCCCCGCCGGAAAAATATACTTATCTCCAATCATTGATTGCTTTGATGGTCTTCCGGTAAGCTGGACCATCGGTACATCACCAAATGCAGAACTTGTAAATATAATGCTTGATGAAGCTATTTCCCAGCTTAGAGAAGACGAAAAACCCATCGTTCATTCTGATCGTGGTTGTCACTATCGTTGGCCAGGCTGGCTTGAACGTATTGAAAAAGCTGAGCTTACAAGGTCAATGTCAAAGAAAGGCTGCTCGCCAGATAATTCAGCATGTGAAGGATTTTTTGGCAGACTAAAAAACGAGATGTTTTATGGCTGCTCATGGACTGGTGTAACGATAGACCAATTCATTGATCAGCTTGATGCATACATTCAGTGGTACGGTGAAAAGCGGATTAAGCTATCACTCGGGGGAATGAGCCCATTAAACTATAGAAAAAGTCTGGGGTTGGTCGCTTAGTCGGTCCAACAAAACGTCCGCACCCCCCTGCTCGGTTATCAGTTTTGCCGTCAGATAAAGATAGGCAGGAAAAAACTTTTTGCCCGCTGCTTTAATCTTCTGATGGGCCTTAGTGATATCGATCTCTATATTCAGGTTAAATCCGGTGGGCAGCATTTCGGTAAAATAATAAAAGTATTGTCTTCGATCCCAGTTTTCAAAGTCAATGGGATGTAATTGTGTGTTCATTTTTTAGTTTTTCCTTATCCTTCCATATTTCAAACAGTATCGCAACGTCATCACTAAACTCCCGCTCGGTCTGGGTTTCACCTTTTTCGATTTCTTCGAGGACAACAAAGGAAAATGATTTGCCGCCATACTGTTTCCATTCCCTAAGCATCGCGGGTTCAGGGCATGAATCGATTGCAACCGCAAACCCAAGCCGGTTTTTTTGACCCGCCATATCCTTGGTCGATTTTATCCAGATCCGGTCATTGCCATTGCATTTGATGCCATAAATCCCCCCGACAACGGTTCTGTTTTTATAGTTATCTTTTAATTCTTTTTTTGATCGTGTTTCCATCTATCTAATTCCCCTTATGTAACTCTGTTTATTTTGCCTACAATACCCATAGACCATCTCTACTACAATAATAGTACAGTTTACTGCCATACTTCTTCCCCAGCTTTCCACCGCTCATTGCCGGTAGCCGTACCGCCGCCATTTGCTCGGGATACAGTTTGATAAACAAACTTCGATCCGCCGACACATAAGCCACAAAAGAAAGAAAATGGTCTTTACTCATTTCATGGTCAAAGGTAATGTAGTATTCGCCATCGTCATCTTCTACCATAGCACTATGTTTTTCATCGGCCGGTTTGGCCACCAGTGGGGCCAGTTTTCGTCCACAACAGGAAAGCTGTGCATCGCCAGTCGTGCTGATCACATTTCCGCAGTTTGGACAAACATAAAATTTTATTCGTTTCAAATTTCCTGTTTCCATATCATTTAGTTCCAGATCTCCTAAAAGTATTTTTTCAATATTCACCTCAAATAGTTCCGACAGCTCTCCCAGCAGGGATACATCCGGACAACCCATACCACGTTCCCATTTGGAGATGGTTTTATCACTGATGTGCATCTGATCGGCAACCTGCTTTTGGGTCATTTCTTTTTCTTTTCGCAACGCCTTTAGTAGGATGCCTACCTTCGTGCAATCCATAGTCTTACCTCCATATGAACTATAATAGTTGATAACGAAAATTTATTCAATCAACGCTCCGTAGAGTTTCAACAGATTATGCTGTTGCGATCACTAGCTTTGCTCTGAAAAAATTCACGATTATTTCAATGATCGTTTTCGATATAACGAAAACGATCCTACTAAATCGCATTTGTTTTCGTTATATCGTAATCTATTCTTATACTTAATCCCGGCCTTAAATCTCACCAATCTCATAATTCCCCTTGTAAATATTCCCCAGCCCGCCGTCGATGGAGATGGGATCGCCGGATTTGAAGCGATGCCCATTGATGGTACATTCTTTGGTCGAATCATTAACTTCCAGGCCCTTGCATTTAACAATACAGACCTTACCGATGCTGGCGGCTGCCACTGCGGCATGGGAGGTGACCCCGCCCTTGGCCGTAATCAGGCCGTCACAGACAAAGATGAGCGGAATATCATCGGGCACCGTATCCGGCCGCACCAGAATAATTTTTGCCTCAGGCGTGTTTCGTTTTAAACCCTCCATATCTGCCATATCAAAGGCCAGGAGTCCTGACAACACGGCGCTGCTCATGCCAATGCCGTGACCGACCAGCTCCATTTCGTTGGGTGCTGGCAAAAAGCTGAAAAAGGAGGTTTGTTTTTTCAGGTTCTGATTCCTAGTCTGCAGGATATATAAATCTTCCGGGTTATCGGATTCAAAAGTGAATTCTATTTCCTGATGAACAAAGCCATATTCTTCAATCAGCCGTCCGGCATATCGAATCAGGGCATTATATATTTGGGGAAATCCCGACTCCAGTGACAAGCTGCTATCGCGATAATCCCGTTTTCTTTGCGACTCACTGATGGGCAAGGTATTGACCAGCCCGGAAACCACATCTTCGCCCTGACTGCAGAGGGCAAAATCGCCATAGAGATTAATCCCGGCACATCCGTTAAAAGGACTGCTGGTAAAAACTACCCCGGTGCCGGAGCGGGCCGAGCGGTTCCCCAACACCATTTTCTGAACCACCACGGCCGTGCCCCAGTCGTTAGCAATCTGCAGATGATCGCGATAGTAAACCGCACTTTGGGAAAACCAGGAGTCCAAAACCGAGCGAATCGCCTGTTTTAGCTGTTGAAACAGGTTGCTTTCGATTTCAATGCCATAGTCATTTAAAACCATTTTGTAGCCGTAAGCGATGGCTTTCATCTGGTCGGGACTAAAATTGATTTTAAGCGCCACATCCCATTGTTGTTTGTGTTCCAACATCACCCGGTCAAAAACATCCCGATCAATGCCATAAGCCATCCCCCAACTCTGGAGAAAGCGCCGGTAACAATCCCAGGCTGTCCAACCAAAACCTTCCTGTTTGCTTAAAGCTTCGGCAATTTCATCATTCATACCGACGTTTAAAAACGTTTTCATCGCACCCGGCAAAGAAATCGACGAACCCGAGCGGATCGAGAAGAATAAGGGGTTGTCAGCGTTGCCAAAAGACTGTCCCGTGATTTCCTCAATAACCGCAATATGCTTTGCAATGCGCAAATCCATATCACGCATCATATCCGGATGGCCTTCAATCGTTTCCTTATGCCGAAACACTTCGGTAGTAATCACAAATCCTGGCGGCACATGAAATCCGTAGGTAATCAGTTTTTTTAGAAAATAAGCCTTGGCTCCCAGAAAAACCGGGTTGTCTATTTCTGCGGTGGTTTGGGTCAGCAGACTAAAGCTAATATCGGGGTCATAGGTCATCATGCTTTCAATAAAGGTGCTCGAATAGTTTTTCATCATGCTTCTAAGCCCGTTGATGGTGTCAGTGATAAAGTTATCTAAATCCTGAACCAGAAAAGCCGTGGACAGATTATCGCGCAAGAATTTCTCCGATTCCATATGATAAAACTTACGGTTGTCTCCTGCCATTTCCACCTGTTTTGAGGCAAGAATCTGGGGAATAATAACCTTCATCGGGATTTCAAAGAGATCAAAAAAGTATTCACTGATCATTTGTTTGATATCATTAGCCATGAACTGAAAAATATTGACGTACTGATGAATCGAAAAGCTGGGCGAGGCCAGCCCAAATTTAAGCATATCCAGATGGGAGTTAAACCCTTGATTGTAAATGCCATCAAGCTCCAGCCCATCCTTAAACAGCAGCAGGATCTGATAAATCTGACGAAATGTTTTTGCGGTAATGTATTCTGCATTAAAAGGCTGGGTGACCTGAGTCATCAGCTTGGCCACGGTTTTTTCGAGCCGATACATCAGACCCAGAGCGTCAAATTTGGGTTCCACATATTCGCCGTACATCGAGGGAATATCCGCCGCGATGTGCCGCTTGTAATAAATATTTTCAGTGGCTTCACTGGGATGAGGGTCCTGTATAATCAATTTAAGATGGTTCATGTGTTTATAAAACTGCCGAATCGATGCTTCCTTATCATCTTTTTTAAGGCTTTGTTTTAGTTCGGTCAAATCTCCGGTCAGGTGGGGGCTGTAACCTCTGAGCATCGCTAGAACATCGTCAAATTCGAAGGAGTATTTTTCCAACAGTAAAAAATAAGCTCTGAGAAGATAAAGCACCCGTTTGACATCGAGCGATAGATCCGATCCAAACCTGTGCAACACCTCCCGAATCACGTCAATATCCAGACGGAATAGCTCAGGCGGGGTTACTTTCAGTTCCTGGCAAAGTCGGATCATCGTTTCGTGAGGTCGGATAAACCACTTACTGTCCTGATCGAGACCTTCATAGATTTCCTGGGGAATCATCTCTTGTAACGGTTCCTTATTGCCATCATACCAGTAGGTGATGATTTTCCGGGCCAGATCGATATGGGTATTATTGCTTTCAATATGAATCTGTTTGCGCATAAAATGGATCAGCCGGTCTTTACGACGGGAGGCCTCGTCAATGGCGGTTGTCACATCCCGAAGCTCACCCTCAGCCCCAATTTCCCGAAAATAGACCGGAAAGATACGCGCCAATTGTTTGATTTCCCGATAAACCGGCGTGATTTCACCGTTTAGCAGCCGGGTGATATCCCGCTGAAAAAGATCGGTGTCGGAAATAAAGATCCCACCAAGCTTGAGATTGACAATAAGGGCCGCCAACAGCTCCCGCATGGCCCGGGGATTTTCTTCAATTAATTCCAGCCATACCCGAATGTTTTTGACGTGATTGGAATCGATCAGAATCTGCCAATCGGTATTGAGACTCAATTTCCCCGGGTAGTTAAAACCCATCTTAATCAGCGCTTTAGTGAAGTAATCAATATTGGCAGTGTCTCCGGTGGCAATGATTTCTTTGCCCAGGGTGAGAATACAATCCAGTACGGTGCCGCCATGCTCCGCACTAAGTTCTTTAAACTCGTCCATGATGGTATTGATAAAATCGATGATATCGTTAGAATCCAGTTCATCAAAGATGTTGCGCAGATTCCGGTTGATATCATAGATCAGATGGTCGTTGAGGGTAGCCATCCCGGGCAAATGCAGCAGATAATACAAATAGTAAATCGTTTCCAGATGGGTCGGGAATTTTTCTGAGAAGCTGCGAAAATAATTAGCGATGTCATTAAAAAAAGGCTGCTGCTGAAGTTCCTGCCAATCGGTGGCTTGTTGGCGCTTCGTTCTGAGCTCCTCAAAAAAAGCATGACCGATGGCCTCGATGTCGTCCGCTTGCAAATGGGGAAAGAGTTTTTGCCGGGAAGCAAACCATACATCAGCCTGGGAGCTTTGATCCCAGTAATCAATGCACTGATCGAGCAAGTTTGTGGTGATCTCTACCAGCGTTGCGCTAAATTCGGGTTCCGCCGCTACCTTGTTTAAATGTATTTTAAATATACCGGAATTTTTAACATAAAGAAGTTCGTGCGCCGTCATGTCCGCTTTAAGGACCTCGATGCACAAAGAAATTATTGTTTTGGGATAATCATCAAGATTGGCCAGACGATCCATAAAGCGGATTAATACCTGACTGAGTAAGACCCGTTGGCTGTCTTTTAGTTTGGAACGCAGCACTGAGCGGATCATCTCCACCAGTACCGTGAAAGCCTTTTCGGATTCTTCCAGCTCGTAGTAGAGCCAGAGATCGCCAAGACAAATGGTCTGCAGCGACTCAATGACATAGCGATTGTTGCGATACTTATGATTGAGCTCAACCAAAAATTCCTGGGTGCGCTTATGAATCCCCCAGTACTCTTTTGATAACTCGCCGAACCATAGCTGAATCTCCGGGATCTCAGTGACACTTTCCCGGGTCTGATTAAGATTGGCCTCTAAAGCCTTGGAAGAAAACACGTTCGCCATTTTTCTATCCCCCTGATTACAATCGATTTAGTTAAATAATTATCTTCACCCTATTTCGGCCCGCCTCATTGGTAACGGTAACGGATTTGGCATATGTATTAATAATCGCCAGTGATAGTTCGTTTTCCTCTGCCTTTTCCAGTTCATAGGCATCCCCTTCAAAGCTGGCCTTAATGGTGATCTCACCGTTTAAATCTGAATACTCCACCAAAAGTGCAACGCTGGCCTTGGGAAACGCCCGCAGCAGGATCGCGAGGACCAGCTCCTCACAAACCAGTTGGACATTCATAATCTGACGATCGGTAAACATCTGCTTTTTAAGGAAGGTTTCGATTCTGGCATTAAGTTCATAGAGATCAAAGCCGCTGCCCGCGGCGATATATTCAAAGGATGAAATTTTCCGGATAAACGCCCGAGTCTTGGCCTTCTTGGGATGATCAAAAATTTCTGCTGGTGTTCCATCTTCGTAAATTCCCTTTTCGTCCATATAAAACACCCGGCTGGAAACATCGCGGGCAAACTTCATCTCATGGGTTACGATCATCATCGTCATCCCGCTTGACGCCAGTTTACGGATAACCCCCAGTACTTCACTGACCATCGTGGGATCCAGGGCTGATGTGGGTTCATCAAACAAAACAATCTCCGGTTTCATCGCCAGAGTTCTGGCAATCGCCGCCCGCTGTTTCTGGCCACCGGATAATTCGTCAGGGAAGGCCAGGGCTTTTGACCGCAGCCCGACCATTTCCAGATAAGCCAGCCCTTCATCATAGGCTTGTTGCCGGGGCATTTTTAATAAATTAACCGGCCCCAGCATCAGGTTTTCAATAATCATCAGATGGGAAAAGAGGTTGAAAGACTGAAACACCATTCCCATTTTCTGGCGCAGTCCTGAGACATCGGCATTTTTAGCCAGGATGTTCTGGCCATCAATGACGATCTCGCCACTAGTCGGGGTTTCCAGCAAATTGATGCAGCGCAAAAAGGTTGACTTGCCGCAGCCTGATGGCCCGATGATCGAAATCACTTCGCCTTCTTTTATCTCGGTGCTGATGCCCTTAAGCACCGCCAATTCTCCAAAGTTTTTGGACAAACCATTAATTGTTATCATTCTGCCACCTCCGCTACACTCACTTCCGGATCGATAATCGCTTTGACCACCCGTTTCCGGCGTTTAGGATCAATCGAAACTTCAATTTTTCCCAGCACGATAATAAACAGGTAGGTGATCACAAAATAAATAAAAGCGGTCACAAAGAGCGGGAAAAAAGCATCAAAGGTTCGGCTCCTGATAATATCTGTCATCTTGGTCAAATCTTGAATAGCAATATAGCCGACGACCGAGGTCATTTTTACCATACTGATAAATTCGCCCTTAAAAATCGGCAGAATGTGACGCAGTGCCTGGGGTAAGGTGACCTTAAAAAAGCTGGATACCCTGGTAAATCCCAACGCGTAGGCCGCCTCCAGTTGACCCTTGTCGGTGGCATCAATGGCAGTCCTGAATATCTCGGCCGAATAGGCGGCAAAGTTAATCGAGAAACCCACCACAGCGATGAGAATCGGGGCAATATCCACTGACGCAAACAAAATGTAATACAGGATCATCAGGGTTAAGACAATTGGCACCCCCTGTATCAGCCGGATATAAACAATCGCCAGCCCGGATACAATCTTTACCCGGGACTTGCGCATCGCACAGACTACTGCTCCCAGAACGCTGCCAAACAATAGTGACAACATCGAAATAACAATGGTTGTCCACAACCCCTGCAAAATCAGCTTATAGCGATCTTCGACAACAAATGTTTTATTAAAGCTATCCTGAAGCGAGGTAAAAAAACCGGTCAAGAATGAACCCGCAGTAGCGGTACTGTCGGTGGAGACTTTATTTTTAACGAGGGCCACGGCACGATCTGATTTAAGCGGTGTCAGGAATCGGATCGACGCTGCCCGTTCCGGTGTATAGGCCAGGTAGAAAGCCAGGTCAATCTTGCCCGCGGTAATGCTGGGGATAATGGCTGAAAAATCCATCGTCTTAACGTCTAAACTCATTCCCAGTTTGGCCGCCAGGATTCTGGCCAGATCGACTTCCAGACCCACCAGCTCATTGTCTTTATAATAAGAATAAGGATAATCATCACCGAGAACGCCAGCGACCAAGGTACCCTTTTCGCCGGTCAAGGTAACCGGTGTCAGCACCTTTTGGGCCTCATCACTGCCCATCCATTTTTTTGTCAAGGCATCCAATGAACCATCGGTGATCATGCTTTTCACCACCGCATCCAGCTTGTCCCCAAGCTCGGTGTTTGTTTTGCTCATCCCAATCGATGCCGAGTTATCCGCATATGGGGGTAAGGCCAGCAGGTCAGGATTCTGTTCGATAATTTCAGCCACCTTGGATTCACTCGTTAGCATCGCATCAATCCGATCCGCTTTCAGGGCTTCTGTCATCGCTGAAAAATCGTTAAATTCATATTCCATGGAATCATACAATGGGCGAAAATTATCAATGTGCACCATGCCGGTAATAAAGCCCACCCGTTTGCCATTAAGCTCATCATTGGTGGCAATGGTGCTGTTTTCCGCTTCTATATTTCCCGAAAACATGCTTTTTCGTACCATCACGCTGTTGTGAAGCACCACATAGGCATCACTGTAAAGGACTTCCTGTCCCCGTTCGTCGGTTTTAAAAAAGTCAGAGATAATAATATCGCCTTTGCCGCTTTGCAGCGCCGGGATCATCGCGGCATAATCCATGGTAATGATTTCATAATCAAAGTTGGCGTAATTGGCGAAGCGCTCGATAAACTCAATATCGTAACCGGTGAGCTCGCCATTTTCGTAGTAATTCATCGGTTCGGTCATGCCGTTAGTAATAATTGTCAGCTTCTTTTCCGGGTTCTGGGGTTTGGGAATATCGGGCATCACGCCACCAATGTTCTCAATCCAGCGGGTCACCATTTCGTCGGCAGTTCCATCCTGATGAATCCGTTTAATAAAAGCATTAACCTGGTCATTAAGCCCCGTATCACTCAACCTGACCACAGCAGCGATTTCAATATTGCCCAGTTCCTCGGGCAGCTTGACCAGATCGGGATTGCTGAGCAGAATACGATCAACCCCCGAGCTGTCATAAATGACCGCCGTGGCCTTGCCACTTTTAAGCGCCGCCACGCCATCAATAAACTGGGTGAAGTACGAGATTTCGGCATTGGGCATAAACTCTTTCGCCACTTCTTCTGGTGGCGTTCCTTCCGGAACGCCGATGATATAGCCGGCCTGGTTTAAATCACTGGTACTGTCAATTTTCGCTTCATCCGCGGCTGAACAACCACCGAACAATACAATTATAAACCCTAGCATTAAGGCCAAAAGCTTCTGTCTATTGGGCATTATCCCCTCCTCAATTCTATCCTCTTTTGCCGCTAACACTGGTGCATCGGGATCAAACCCCTTCGCTATAATCTTTTTATAATCACAATCCAACATCTTCCTTATCACTTTGTTTAATAACCTAACTTACATATTTTTTTATTGTTAAAATGTTTTTATTTTCTTCAAAACGATAGTCCACCTCATCCATGGTTTTTTTGACCATCAGCACACCTAAACCACCGATTTGGCGCTCTTCAGCTGTCAATGTGATGTCCGGATCCGGGTTATCAAGGGGATTGAATGGTTTTCCACAGTCAATAAACTGTATTTCCACCAGCAACGGGTCACCATAGGCGTCAAATTGAATGATCACCTTGCCATCATCCGGAGCATAGGCATAGTGGGCAATGTTTGTATATATTTCTTCTACCGCCAAATCAACTTGAAAGATCATTTTCATATCGGCTCCAGCCGCCTCCAGTTCGGCATCGATAAATTCAAGAATCTTAGATAAATTTTCTGTAGATGCATCAACGGTTAATTTCTTCATACGCTCTGATCTCCTTTACTGTTGGTTAACAAATCCACCGGGACCCCCATCACATCAATCGTTTTAATGGAATGAAATCCAAGTCGCTCGTAAAAATTCTTATTGTCCGTGATGTTGCTGTTTTCTAAATAAATGGGACATTCGCTGAACTTTTTAATATCATATTCCATCAGCACCCGGCCCGCCCCTTTCATCACAGAGCCAAGCATAAAGATATAATGGTGTTCTTTATTATAATGATAGCGCTCAGTGATCAGAGCTTCATTTTTTACCATAATCAAACTTTTAACCTGCGCAAGCATTAGAAATTTGATGAGTTCTCCCAACATACCACTGACTAGGGCCGTGCGGATACTAAAAAACGGTCTGCCTTTATGATTCCAAATGGAAGCACCGACTACTTTATCATCAACAACCGCCACATGAATTTCACCATTGCGATTGTAGTAATTGACCATTAGCTTGATATATCGGCAAAGATCCTTTTCATTCTGAAACACGGTTCGGTAGAGGGGGTCATTCTTAAAGGCGTGGCACAACACATCAGTCGCCTTTTTCATGTTATTTTTGTCGAGCTTTCTGTCCCATATGGTTATCATAAGCACCCCAAGAACGTCTCTTTGCTTATTTCAAAAAGTGTCGCCTTGTCATTGGACCAGATCAACTTCCCGCCAAGAGATACCATATTGTTAATACCATCAGAAGTTATTGCGAAAGCGATAATTTTCCCAAGCGCATAGCCTTCTGCATGTTTTTTCTTCAAATAATCCCTGATTGAATCCACTAATAAATATGAAACACCCTGATGACGAAAAGCTTGCTCGACAACAATATCAAACAAGAGAATATCGTTATTCCTTCCTTTTTCCAAGGGAACGACATCTGTATCATTAAGATTATCATCAATATACTCCCGGTTGTCGGCCGCCCGTTGATAAATACTCGAATTCACACTAAAAAAGCTGGTAAAACCAATTAGCATATCACCAGAAAATGCCGCAATCAAACCGTCTTTAAATTTCAAAAACCGTTTTTCGGCCATCCCTTCATTAGATATTATGCTATCTCCGAAAATTTTACGATCCAAATCAATTATCGCTTCAAAGTCCTGCCTCGACAAACACTCGCCCTGCTTTATCCTAATATCCATGCCACTACTCCTCAAGCTTAAACCCGAGCATAGTGATATCATCAAACTGCGGTTCGGTATCGGCAAATTCGTCTACATCCGCTAAAATATCGGCGCACAGTGATTTAATATCATGCTCGTCTTTTGAAGCAACCAATGTTTTCAGGCGTTCCAGTCCATAAAACTCATTTTTGGTATTATTCGCCTCGGGAATCCCATCAGTATAGAGATAGATAATATCCCCTTTTTCGATTTGCGATTCATTCATCTTATATTTAGCCGTTTCCATGCCAGCACAAACAAATCCTTTCTTACCAGTAAGCATTTCAACGGTGCCATCTTTTTTCCAGATAATTGCCGGGTCATGTCCGGCATCGCACCACTGGAAGACCCCAGTTTTGACATTAATAATGGCAATCAGCAAGGTCACAAACATACCCTGTTCATTGTTGTTGCACAGACTAACATTAGCTTCGGTCATGACCTCATCGACAGGCAGGCGCCTGAGTACCAGATCTTTTACGGTCGCTTTGGTCATCGCCATAAACAAAGCCGCTGGAACCCCTTTCCCGGAAACATCGCCAATGGTGATACAGAAGTGATCATCATCCACGAAAAAGAAGTCATAAAAGTCGCCGCCGACATCTTTAGCCGCCCGCATCGAGGCATAAAGGGTGAACTCGTTTCTGTCAGGATATAAAAAATTCCGGGGCAGCATGCCTTCCTGAATCAGGGTGGCAATCCGCAACTCGGTTTCAATCCGCTCCCGTTCAGACGTGACGCTAGTCAATTCTTTGATATAACGGATAATATCACTGGTCATCTTGTTAAAGGCTTCGGCCAGAATTTCGATTTCATCACCGGTTCGTACTTCGATATTCAAAGCCACAATCTCATTGAGGTTATCATCGATGTTGGTATTGACAAAATCGGTGGCATTATCAACAATCACCTGTAACGGATCGATAATCGATTTGTTAAGAAATAGCAGATAAATGGTGATAAATAAAATTAGGATCAGTGCCGCAACAAAAGAAACCAGAATAATATAATTACTAAGAGTCGAATTAATATCTTTCATGGACATATCTGCCCCAATAATCAAAGTCGGATTCCCTTCTGCATCTTTTAACACATGAACTGCAGAAATCAGATATCCGAACTCACTTTCATTCGTGATAATGGTCTTTGATTTCTCAGAACCGATAAAATATTGATTAGCAGCATCAATATCTTCTTGTGGATAATAGTCTGTTCCCAGAAAATCACCAAGAACAAAATGACCTGCCGTCCCCGGTTTGGTTCCCTGCCCAAAAACTTTAAACCCTTGTTCAATTGGGACATAGGCATAAAGGAATTCCAAGTGGTTCTGTTCCTGGATGACCTGCAACTCTTTAATGAACAATTCATAATCAGAATCGGTCTGGCCCGTTTCATAATACTGGTTGACCTTGTCTACCGGAGCAAAGGATGAAGCGGTTTTCACGAGTGATGTGATGTTTTCTTCATAGCGTTTAAACATGGAATCCCGATAACTAAAATAGGAAACCAGCACAATCACCAATGATAACACCAGTGCCAGAATCATACTGGCTGAGGCAAACTTGGTTTTTAAACTGATTCGACGAATGCTCTTTTGTTCTTTCATACATGCCACCTTTTCTATAAAATAATAAGCAAATTGTTAAATACCAGGGTTCGGTTATAGGCAAATGATTTTGCCTTTTTGCGTACAATTGATACACCCAGATAATCAAGCCCTTCATCCGGTTTTTCCGGTTCTTCAAAAGGATTGTAGCTGGTGCTGTCATCCCTGAGCCGAATATAGATGTCCTCTTCAAATAGAGCAATTTTTATATGGATATAATGCGGTTTCCCATCACTAAATCCAAAATTAATTATATTAGTTGCCAATTCTTCAATGGTCAG
The DNA here is from genome assembly GCF_003260995.1 of Acetobacterium sp. KB-1. Classification (NCBI taxonomy): domain Bacteria; kingdom Bacillati; phylum Bacillota; class Clostridia; order Eubacteriales; family Eubacteriaceae; genus Acetobacterium; species Acetobacterium sp. KB-1. The sequence continues at coordinate 2,841,784 of NZ_CP030040.1, read as the reverse complement.
GTTAATAAAATAAGCGTTCCTGCTATCAATATCAAGCCGTTCACAGAAAGCTTCAATCTCAACCACACAATTTTCAAGCTCTTTAATGTCAGAAGAAAGGGTTGTTTCATATAGTTTATCCTTCGCGATAATCGGTTCTCTAAACAATAAAATATTTCGGTACCCGCCCTGTTTCTTGATAACCAGTGCCGCAATGAGCAGGATCACCATGGTTGCCGTTTCCGCCGCTACCATTGCCAATGCTGTTCCGAGCACTCCAAAAACCGGAATAAACCAGGCCGAAAAGGCAACCAGCAGCAATAGCCCCCGCATAAAGTAAATCAGCCCCGCCAGAGACGGCCGCTTAATGGTCTGGTAAAAGTGTGCCATGATGCAGTTAAAGCAGGTTTGTACTACCCCGAAGGCAAAGATGCGGATGGTCTGAGCTACCAGCGGCAGATTGTCCGCCACCCCAAACATCGACGCAATAGGTTCTGCGAAGATCAGCAAAGCCAGGGCACATGAAGCACTAAGTAAAACTGCCGTCTTTAAGGACAGGCCCATGGTGTTATAAACACCTTCAGTATCCTTCTCCCCGGCAAACGTTGCGACCAGTGGTGCCAGAGCCAACGAAATACCATCAAATATGGCATAAGCAAATAATGATACGTTAAAAAGGATATTATAGACACCCAATCCCCCGCCCCCCGCGGTTACACTGAGTAAATTATTAATAACGATCAAGGTGATCCCCTGATAAATAAAGGCCGATGCAATCCCAAAGCCCCCCTGAAAAAGCTGAGCGCCGGCTTTGGGACTCAGGGAAGTCCGACTCAATTTAAGGTGATTATGCTTTTTAAAAAAGTGCAGTGAATAGATGAAAACCGCACACAGCTGTCCGATAATCATAGCGAGCGCCCCACCAAACACACCCATCTTCAGTCCAAAGATGAAAATCAGATCCAAAACCAGATTTACCGCCACCGAAACACCAATCCCCAGAGTCGACAAAAATGGATCGGCGTCACTGCGAATCAGCAACGACATCACCGGAGCCAGAATAAATATCGGTGCCATGACTACAATCGGCCACATATAATCCCTGGCACTAGCAATTCCCGCCCCTCCGGTAAGAGCAATAATGGTCGGCAGAAAGAGGCTTCCCAATACCGCAATAACGACTCCCACTGCCGCTGCAAAAACTACTGCCTGGGTAAAATAGGATCGAACCCCATCTTTATCCTCAGCGCCAATGGACTCGGAAACTCTCAGTGATCCACCAACCCCAAAGGCGTAACCGAACAGGTTATAAACCGCGTATATCGGCATTGAAACGGCCAGTACTGACAAACCAACTGCACCAAAAGCATTCCCCAGAATGATAGCATCGACAAAGGTTCCCAGCACTACCCCAGCCGAAGAAAGGATACTGTTGATAACAAATATGCGAAAAGCCTTGTTAACAAAATGTTGATTATTCATGATGCCTTCTCTCCACGTCCTACTTTTTCAGTTTTAGTAAACTGATCCCAGGGGAACAACAAATCGATTGATTATCAAATAATTACGTTGCTAAAATATCACCCAATTAAAAAAAAGTTATACGTGGTTATTATAGCATATATTATTCATGCGATGCTCAAGATTTATTTAATTAATTGGAACGTTTTCAAAAATTTTCTGACAATGAAGCTCTCGTTTTGACATAAAAAAAGCCTGAACCTAATCAGACTTTTCTCACTCATTTTTTATTGAAAAAATCAACCCTTCAATCATTTTATTGGCATCACCCAAACTTCCATCTTCGTTATCTTCGGGTCATGACTGGCATAGCGTTCAATTGTAAAGGGCATGGTTGCTAAGTGATGCTTGGATAACCAGGTTGCAAATAAATATTTATGTGCCTTATACACTACATCCATGTATATTAGAATTTCTTAATTAATTCTTAACTTAGAACCATTTCAAGACATTTTTAAGCATTGGCATATATATTATAAACATACAAAGCATCATCAAACACTTAAACTATCCTAACCTTTCATGAAAGCAACGGTCTTATCGAAGAGCCGTTGTTTTTATTTTTTGTTTCTCCTTCTAAGCTTTAATACTGCCACTTTTCCTCATGCCAATCTTAATCTCTCCGCTTATATCGGCTTATTCTTCTTAAATTCCTTTGACAAAATCAATTCATGGTTATAAACTAAAATCAACAAAATTAAATTATGATGCTGAATCAACATTTAATCGCGACTATTTAAGTAAGTAAATTGATCAAACAAAATTTATTGAAGGAGAAATTAAATGGGAAAATTATTCTATCAAGGCCATGGCAGTTATCGGCTTGTCACCGATCAGGGCATCGTACTCTACGTTGATCCATTTGCTGGGGAAGGCTACGATCTTCCTGCTGATATTGCCCTGATAACCCATGAACATCCCGATCATAACAATTTATCATTATTACAGCAACATCAGGGGTGTGTAGTTGTCCGACCGGAAACCATTCTGATAAACGGTAATTATGGAACCCGGACTATTCATGAAGTTGCTATCCAGGCCGTACCGGCCTATAATTCCGGGCATGACAAAAACAAGTGTGTGGGCTATGTGATTGAGCTTGATGGCGTTAAAATTTATGCTTCCGGTGATACTTCCACCACCGACTATATGAAAGACGTTTTATCTAAAGAAAAACTTGACTATGCCTTGTTGCCGACTGATGGCTTTTATAATATGGATCCCAAGGAAGCCTCCGACTGTGCAGCAGTCATCGGTGCCGTCCATACCATCCCCATTCATATGAAACCGGGTGCTTTGTTTGATCGTAAAATTGCCGAAGCCTTTGTGGCTGAAGGCCGCCTGATTTTAGAACCCAATGACGAAATAATACTGTAGTTTTCTGGAGGTAGACCAATCAAATATATCATCAAAGATAAATCCTTTTATAAAATGGTGGCTGCTATTGCCATTCCGATCACCTTACAAAGCCTCATTACCATTGGCATTAACATGACCGATACAATAATGGTGGGGGCGCTGGGAGAACTGCCCTTGTCTGGTGCTTCCCTGGCCAATCAGTTCATTATGGTTTTTCAGATCTGTTGCATGGGGATTGGCATGGGTGCCTCTGTACTCACCTCTCGTTTCTGGGGAATGAAAAACCCTGATGCCTTAAAAAAATCAATTACCATTATGTTCCGCATCTGCATTGGTTTTGCTTTGCTTTTTTCATTGGTGACCTTTTTTGCTCCTGAAGCGATCATGCGTATCTATACGACCGATCCAGAAATTATCCAAGAAGGTACGCGCTATTTTAAATGGGCAGTTCCCTGCTATCTGCTTTTAGGACTCTCGCTGACATCCACCATTGTACTACGAAGTGTCGGTCAAGTTCGACTCCCTTTAGTTTCATCGATTTTTGCATTTATCATCAATATTTTCTTTAACTACCTGTTTATCTTTGGCAATTTGGGAGCCCCCCGGATGGGTATTGAGGGTTCTGCCCTATCAACATTAATTGCCAGAATTTTTGAGTTTTCGTTTATTTGCGGTTATCTATTTTTTATTGACAAAAAAATCCGTTATCGCCTCTTTCATCTCTTTATGCGATGTCGGGATATCTTAAGGGAATACATTAACATCGCTATTCCGGTTTTGATCAGTGATGTTTTACTCGCCCTTGGCAATAATGCTGTGGCGATGGTGATTGGACGGTTAGGCGTCAGTTTTGTTTCTGCTAATGCCATCACGATGGTTCTTCAGCAACTGAGTACGGTGCTTATCCAGGGGATTGCCAACGCCAGTGCTATTATCACAGGTCACACCCTGGGGCGGGGTGATGAGGAAACTGCTCAGCAGCAAGGCGTCACCTTTTTATATCTGGGCATCGCCATCGGCCTCTGTAGTGCTATGCTTATCTGGATCACCAGCAAACCGATGATTGGTCTCTACAACCTGACCCCAGAGACTCAACAAATTGCGGCTCAACTAATGTTTGCCATCGGTTTTATTGTTATTTTTCAATCGACCAACAGTATCCTGACCAAGGGGGTTCTTCGCGGCGGTGGAGACACCCGATTTTTAATGGTGGCGGATATTATCTTCTTATGGGCTGCCTCGGTTCCGCTTGGAGCAATGGCTGGTTTCGTCTGGCATTTACCGGCATTTTGGATCTATACGCTACTGAAAATTGACCAGATTATCAAAGCGATCTGGTGTATCTATCGATTGAAGAGCCGAAAATGGATTAAAAGAATCGCAACTTATCCTTTGAATCAAGATCAGTAAAATAACATTTACTGTGCTTTTCAAAGTTGCTCAACTTGACCAAATTTATTAATAGTCATTTCCCCTAAAAGGTGATAGAATAAGACAATTATGAAATCTTATTTTTACATCAATTTCCATTAAACAAACCTATTCCCATACTTATTGGAGGTAACCACCTTGCGAATCACACGAGACGAATTCCATGGACGAACAAAGCTAACAAAAAAAGATAAAAAAGAACCCATTGTAGAAGCATCCCCCAAAAAACCAATGCCTTCAGAATCACCATTAAACGCTTCAACTGACCTTCCGGAAAAGAATAAAAAAAAGGTTGGTTTCGCCGTAAAGCTATCAGATTCTGAAATAAAAAAACAATTACTCATCTTAGCTGAAGAAACAATGAATCAATTATCGGATCCTAACAAAGAGCTCCGCGATGTGGAAGATATCTATCTCATTTTTAAAGGGCAGATGATGGTCATCAACAAGTGCCGCTTACTTTCTGTCAGCGAACAACAGGAACAAAATGCTCAAGTCTATGCTTGCTACTATAAAAAGAAATTTGAGCTAAAAAAACTGGAAATGCAAAAAAAGAAAGGCTAAGTTTTCAGACCTGTCGACTTTTTTCAAACCTCTAAAAAAACAAAACCATGGCGCTAAACAGTCCATGGTTTTATTTCGTGATTGCCGTGCTTTTTTACTTAGATACTGCTATGAAGCCAGTCGTTTGCCTAAATCTCTGCAGGCTTCCAAGCCAGCATCGTCGGGGGCATCATTGATTTTTAAGCCATCATCGACTAGATTGACCCCAGTTTTCTTCATTCTTTCTTCCCATTCATCCATCCATTGGCCATCGCCCCAATCGTAGGATCCAAATAAGGCCAAAGGTTTTCCGGTTAGACTTTCTTTTTCAAGTTCAGCGACGAAAGGCTCCATTTCCTGATCTTCCAGTTCTTCGGCACCCATGGAAGGGCAACCCAAAGCAATGGCATCACTGCTTAACAGTTCTTCAATATTGGCCTTATCCACACTAAGTACCTTTACTTCAGCACCACCAGCCTCTGCTCCAGCGGCAACTGCTTCGGCCATTTCCTGAGTATTTCCGGTTCCACTCCAATAAACAATTGATACTTTTTTCATCATAAATTCTCCTGATCTGAATAATTTTTGCTAAATCATTTCCAATTTAACAGACATTATTGGTGATCTGTTTAAGGGTTTTTTTCCAATTCAGGGTCATGCTTACCTCCAATTTTGATATCAGCGAACATCGATCTAATCAACTCATCGGTTCTCTCTTTACTCTATGTTAGTTTTGTGTTAGCTTTTGCTAACATATTAGCAAGAGTTTCTGTTCTTGTCAATCCCTTTTGAAATTTATTTTAAAGGCATCCACTTTATTCTAAGGCTGCTCTGACATTTTTTAATTCCTCGATAATGGCAATATTCTGAGGACAATGTTCTTCACACTTTCCACACTCAACGCAATGAGAGGCTTTGGCATCTTGAGGAAACATTGTGCTATAGAGAGATTTAGCTTTTTCAAGGGTATCAAAGAGATAGGCATTGTTATAAAGCGAAAAATGTCCCGGAATATCAACTCCGGATGGACATGGCATACAATACCGGCAATTTGTACAGTTGACCTTCATTTTTTCTGTTATTGTTTTCTTGGCAAAATCCACTAACGCCAGTTCTTGATTGGTTAGTGAATTGGCTGCACCTGCATTGGCAGTATTGATATTATCGATCACCTGCTCCATCGTCGTCATACCACTGAGGACCACGGAAACTTCAGGATGATTCATGACCCACCGCAGCGCCCATTGAGCCGGAGTTCTTTTGATTGGCGCTTCGTTCCAGGCGGCTAAAACTTCCTGGGGTAATTTATCAACCAGAGCGCCGCCTCTGACTGGTTCCATAATGGTGATTCCCATTCCTTTGCTGGCCGCATATTCCAGGCCTTTCTTACCGGCCTGATAGTTTTCGTCCAGATAATTATATTGGATTTGACAAAAAGACCAATCATAAGCATCGACAATTTCGACAAATAAATCAACATCATCATGAAACGAAAAACCGGCGTATTTGATTTTTCCGTCTTTGATCGCCTGATCAAGAAATTCAAGGGCTCCCAGATTTTTCAGGTTTTGCCAAAAACCTCTGTTGAGTCCATGCAGCAGGTAAAAATCGATTGTATCCGTTTCCAGCCGTTTTAACTGTTCATCCAATAATCGGTCCATATCGGCTCGTGACTGAATTAACCATGACGGCAGCTTGGTCGCGATGTTAACCCGTTCACGATAACCATCTTTTAAGGCCCGGGCCACAAAAAGCTCGCTCTCTCCACCTTTGTCAAAACCAGTGCCATGATAAGGATAGGCCGTATCGATATAGTTCACACCATGATCAATGGCATACCTTAACATCTTGATGGCTTTTTCATCATCGATATTGGATTGAACCCCGTCGATAACCGGCAACCGCATACAACCAAACCCTAAAACTGAAACCTCTTCATTTGTTTTTCCGAATTTTCGATACAACATCTTTTTTCTCCCTAATTATAAATTTAAACAATTTGCGATAAACTGTTTAGTCTAATTAATTTGTATTGAATTATTTGTCTACTATTACTATACTACTATCTGATCTTTAGTCCAAGTTAAAATCTTTTATTTTTTTAAATCGGCCTATAACTACCTTACGAAGATTTAAATATTTGATTTCGTCAATTCAAAAAAATAGCCCACTGATTTTCTGCCAGTAAAAATCAGTGGGCTTTTGTTTGTTTCACTTTGCTTTTTTAGTTTTTTCCTAGGCGAGTCTGTACCATTTTAGTGCTAATGATTATGCCTTTTTAACAAACTCTGATTTTAGCGACATGGCTCCAAAACCGTCAATTTTACAATCGATGTTATGATCGCTGTCAACCAGACGGATATTTTTTACCTTGGTGCCTTTTTTGAGATCCTGGGAACTGCCTTTTACTTTAAGGTCTTTGATTAAGATAATCGTATCACCACTACTTAAGACGTTTCCGTTTGAATCTTTGATACTCTTTTCATCGTCACTGTTTTCGTCTGTTGCATCTATTGTCCACTCATGAGCACACTCTGGACAGATCAACAGTTCTCGATCTTCATAGGTATATTCTGAATTACATTTAGGGCAATTCGGCAATTGTTCCATGTATTGTTCTCCATTCATAATTGGTTTTTCTCGTGGTACGAGTTATTCATACTATCATAATCTGATCCACTTGACAAGTCATCCCGATGGCCGCTTTGATTGATTTATGCTTGTCATATTTTAATGTAATCCACTCTTTTAAATACTGGCAGTCTTTTAAAAATGTTAGTGCTGCAATGGTCATCGAAGCAATCCTATTGAGCGTGTAATTTCTTCACTGAATGTTCATTGATAGCTTTGCTAAATTCAACTACATGATATCATATCCTGATGATGTTAAAGATTTGTTAAGCATTCGCCCGCAAAAAATATGATATACTTCAATAAAAGATCAATCAATACATTTGGGGGAGGTAAAAATGTCACAAACCACCAAAAAAGCGCTGGAAATTTCGTTAAAAAATCTGCTTTTAAAAAAGCCCTTGGATAAAATTACAATTAATGATATTGCCTCGGACTGTGGAATTAGCCGAATGACCTTTTACTATCATTTTAAAGATATCTATGACCTCGTGGAATGGTCCTGTGTCGAAGATGCTTCAAAGGCTCTCAATGGTAAAAAAACCTACGATACCTGGCAACAGGGATTTTTACAAATCTTTGAAGTCGTGCTCGACAACAAGCCCTTTATTATGAATGTCTATCATTCCGTCAGTCGTGAGCAAGTTGAAATATATCTTTATAAATTAACCTACAAACTGATGATTGATGTTGTTGAAGAACAAGCGATCGGTATAACCATCCGTGAAGCGGATAAAAAATTCATCGCCGATTTTTATAAGTACGCCTTTGTCGGCTTAATGCTTGAATGGATCCGTGGTGCCATGCAGGAAGATCCTAAAATCCTAATCGATCGCCTTGCTACACTACTACAAGGACAAGTTGCCACCGCCCTTAACCAATTCCGCACCGATCGACCGCCCAGGTCTATACTATGAACAACCTATTACAAAAAGAGTGCTTTGATCAGAGTTTTATCAAATCACTCTTTTTGTTTATATCAAATTATGACGATCTTTACTACAATGAACCCATAAACAAATTTGAACAATAAACGGAGGTTATTACTATGTATTATTCCAGCGGAAATTATGAAGCTTTTGCACACCCATTAAAACCGGACGGCGTTGACCAAAAATCAGCCTACATTGTCGGTTCTGGACTTGGTGCTCTGGCATCGGCCTGTTTCCTGATTCGTGACGGTCAAATGCAAGGTAAACATATCCACATTCTCGAAAAAGATCCGATTCCAGGCGGAGCCTGTGATGGATTTCTCTATGAAGGTCTTGGTTATGTGATGCGGGGGGGACGTGAAATGGATAACCACTTTGAATGTATGTGGGATCTGTTTCGATCAATTCCCTCAATCGAAACCGCAGGTATCAGTGTTCTTGATGAGTATTATTGGCTCAACAAAGCCGATCCAAATTTTTCACTGATGCGAGCGACTGTCAATTGTGGCGAAGATGCCCACACCGATAAAAAATTCGGTCTTTCGGATCAAGGTGCGATGGAAATTATGCATCTTTTCTTCACCCCAGATGAACAGCTCTACAATAAGCGTATCGACGAATGTTTCAGTAATGAAGTCCTTGACTCCAACTTTTGGCTATACTGGCGAACCATGTTTGCCTTTGAAAACTGGCATTCGGCATTAGAGATGAAACTTTATATTAAACGATTTGTTCACCATATCGGCGGTCTTCCCGACTTCACCGCTCTGCGCTTTACCAAATACAATCAGTACGAATCGATGATTCTGCCAATGATCAACTACTTAGAGTCTTTTGGTGTCCAATTTCATTACAATACCAAAGTTGTCAATGTCGAATTTGATATTAACATGAACCAAAAAAAGGCCACACAAATTGTTGTTTTTCAGGATGGAAAAAACTCATGCATTGATCTGACCGAGAATGATCTCATTTTCATTACCAATGGCGGCTGTGTGGAAAATTCGACGCTGGGCAGCCAAAATGAACCCGCCCCTTACAATAAAGAAATCAACGAGGGTGGTGGATGGGATATGTGGCGCAAAATCGCTGTTCAAGATCCATCCTTCGGAAATCCCGATAAATTTTGCTATGATCCCGAACAAACCAACTGGATGAGTGCCACCGTCACCACTCTTGACGATAAAATTCCACCTTATATTCAAAAAATCTGTCAGCGCGATCCTTTCTCCGGGAAAACGGTTACCGGAGGTATTGTAACCGCCAGGGATTCTAACTGGTTGTTGAGCTGGACCTTCAATCGTCAACCGCAGTTTCGCTCCCAGCCGGAAGGTCAACTCGTCGGTTGGATTTATGGCCTGTTCAGTGATAAACCCGGCAACTATGTAAAAAAGACCATGCGCGAATGTACCGGCATCGAGATATGTATGGAATGGCTGTATCATCTTGGTGTGCCGGAAAGCGAAATTCCTTCACTTGCTCAAAATAGTGCTAACACCATCCCTTGCATGATGCCTTATATCACCGCCTTTTTCATGCCTCGTGAAGCTGGAGACCGGCCTTTAGTCGTTCCTGAAAATGCAGTGAACTTTGCCTTCTTGGGTCAGTTTGCAGAAACAAGACGCGACACCATTTTCACGACGGAATACTCAATCCGCACCGCCATGGAAGCCGTCTACACACTTCTTGATATTGATCGCGGCGTACCGGAAGTATGGGGAAGTACTTACGATATCCGCGATCTCCTGACCTCAACCGTCAAGCTTCGTGATGGCAAGAAAATAACTGATCTCGATCTGGGTGATCAGGAGAAACTGGCTTTGTTTGAAGTATTCAGACGAATTCAGGGAACTGACCTTGAAAAGTTGCTAAAGACGTATCAACTATTTTAAGTTAGAATAATCTATCTCGCATCAATAAGCCGACCTCTATTACACTATTTCTAGCGATTTTAGAAAAACCGGCAAAATATTCCTCCCTAAAACAGAGACACCTCTTCAATCAAGGTTGTCTCTGTTTTTTTATCATTGTCTTAATTAAACTAAAATACGCCATTAGCCAAATTTAGGACTACGGTTGTCCTTATTTGTCTTCTTTGGTATAATGATGCCATAATTATTCGTTACCTCATAAATTTTTAAAATCCACTAGTTGCCCGGTAAGATCGTTCTGCTTGTTGATTCTCGTAATTTCCTCCACCACAATAAAAGTTTAGAAAGGAGTTGGTTATTATTAGCATTCTTTTCGAGAAATTCAGAGAGGTTCTGGTTTCAGTCTTGCCGATTACGCTAATTGTCGTTATTCTAAGTTTTACTCTCGTTTCCATTGAAGTCCCGATTATGTTGCGCTTTCTGCTGGGTGCACTCTTTATTGTCGTTGGTCTGACGATTTTTCTCTTCGGCGTGGATCTGGGTATTGCACCAATTGGAAATTTGATGGGAACGCATATTACCAAAAGCAATAAGGTCTGGATTGTCATTGTTTCAGGCTTACTGCTTGGTTTTTTTATCTCCGTTGCCGAACCCGACCTCCATATTCTAGCTGGTCAGGTAGCCCTTGTTTCTGCCAATGTTATTACTAAAACTGAAATCATTATCTATGTGTCCGTTGGAATCGCCTTACTGTTAACCGTTGGTTTTTTAAGAATTATTTATAACAAATCTTTAAGTATTCTGTTGACCATCCTATATGGGCTGATTCTAATCGTTTCTCTTTTTACCAACGAAGCATTTCTGGCCATTTCATTTGACGCCTCTGGAGCCACCACTGGGGCGATGACCGTTCCCTTTATTCTGGCTCTATCGATGGGGATCTCTTCATTAAAAAGGGGACGCGCCTCCGAGGATGACAGCTTTGGTCTGGTTGGCATTGCCTCCACCGGTGCCATTCTTGCGGTGATGCTGATGAGTGTGTTAAAGGGGACCAAAGAAATAGGCGGCAGCCTTGACAGTGAATTGTCCGATTCAACCGCTGTTTTCCTGCCATTTATCCAAAAGCTGCCGACCATGCTTTACGAAGTCGCCCTGGCCCTTTTGCCGATTGTCATTGTCTTTGTTGTTTTTCAGATGCTCGCCTTTAAACTAAAAAAGAAGCCCCTTAAACGAATCATCAAAGGCCTGATTTATACCCTAATTGGTCTGGTTCTTTTTTTAACTGGCGTTAACGCCGGGTTTATGGAAGTGGGAACCCTGGTCGGTTATACCATTGCTAACTTTGATAATAAAGCCATCCTGGTTGGCATTGGCGGTCTGCTTGGACTGGTGGTGATTCTGGCTGAACCGGCGGTTTATGTCCTTACCAAGCAAATTGAAGATGTCACCAGCGGCTACCTAAAACGACGGGTCGTACTGGTTGCCTTATCCCTGGGGGTATCTCTCGCTGTAGGCTTGTCGATGTTGCGCATCGTCATTCCGGAAATCAAACTCTGGCACTATCTGTTGCCGGGTTATCTTCTTGCCATTGTTCTAAGCTATCTGGTACCGAAGCTTTTTGTGGGGATGTCTTTTGACTCTGGCGGGGTATCATCCGGCCCCATGACGGCTACCTTTATTCTTGCTTTTGCCCAAGGTGCCGCCGCATCCATCGAAGGAGCGAATGTACTGATAGACGGTTTTGGACTAATTGCCATGGTGGCCCTGATGCCAATCATTGCTTTGGAGATTCTAGGCCTGATCTTCAAAATAAAAACGGTAAAAGGAGGCATTTTCGAAGATGAACACACTTGAAAACACACTAAAAAAAAGCTATGAAATGCTGGCTGTCATTGTCAATTTCGGCGTTGGTTCCAAGGTTTTGCATTTGGGAAAAAAATATGGAATTTCTGGGGGAACCATTTTTCTGGGAAAAGGCACCCAGCACTGTTTGCTCAACGATTTTTTTGATATCTGTGATGAACGGGTGGAAGTGGTTCTAATGATCGCCCAAACTGAAAAAATCGAATCAGCCGCTGAGGCGATTAGCCAGAAATTTAAATTCGCCAAAGCCAATCATGGCATTGCCTTTACGGCGGCGCTTAATAATTTTTTAGGCGTTCGAAATTGTTTCTATGATAAAACGCATGAAGAAAAAGGAGTCAATAAAACAATGTATGAAGCGATATTTGTGATTGTCGATCGCGGCAATGCTGAAACGGTTGTCGGTGCAGCAGAAGCAGCCGGTGCTAAGGGTGGAACCATCATGAATGCCCGAGGCTCGGGAATTCATGAGTATTCAAAACTCTTTGCCATGGATATTGAACCGGAAAAAGAAGTAGTAATGCTAATCCTGGAAACTGCGAAAACAGAAACAGTCGTCAACGCTATTCAGGACGCTACTGAAATGAGCAAACCCGGGAATGGGATTATTTTTACCATTGGTGTAAACCGAACCTATGGGCTGTACCAGAACAATCATTAATCTGACCCTGATTCGGTAGCTTTTTTTAATTGACGCTTCCGGCCGGAGACCAGAACAGGTTAATGTGTTTATTTTAAACACATTAACCTGTTCTTATTTGAAGACTTTAATAAACGCTTTACGATTTATGCCAACAATTCTTCAACCTGATCTTTCACCTCAAACAAGGTACATCCGCCATGGTTTCCGGCACTTTTAGCAATCTCCCGGAGATCGAAAAAATACTGGGAGCGAAGCACAGCTTCCACCGAATCACTGGTCAGGTTTTGAATGGCATAGGGTGAAAAGGGGCAGGGCTCGGCATCACCATAGGGATTAATATGAAAAAATCCCCGTCCCGAAGCCAGACATCCGCCCATTTCCTCCTCGTCGCCGGGGAATGATAGAATCACCATCTTACTAAAGTTTTTTTTCAATTGTATACAAATTTCCTGTAATTGCTTAATCTCTGCTTCTCCCAATTCCAGATATTCGGTTCCCTCTTCTGCCGGGACATATTCAATATACAGGCTGACGCCGCAGCCTTTGTCCTCCAAAGCTTCAAGAAAATTCTTTCTGGTTACCAGCCCCATGTTTTCTTTAGTCACCGTAATCGATGCCCCAAACAGGATTTTGCGCTTTTTCAAGGCTGCCATGGCCGCTTCAATCTGCTCATAGGTACCCACCCCGCGGCGGGAATCGGTTTCTTCGGCATTGCCTTCGATACTGAAAATGGGGATCAGATTGCGATGTTGATCAAGAAATGCAATGGTCTCCTGATCCAACATGGTACCATTGGTAAAGATCGGAAAGATGATGTTTGGATACTCCCCGGCCAGCGTAAGAATATCCCGGCGTAAAAAAGGTTCTCCACCAGCCAGCAGAATAAAAGCGACCCCAAGGCGCCCCGCCTGGTCAAAAATATTTCCCCATTGACCGGCCTTCATCTCCGCTTTGCCAGTCGTTGTACCACAGCCTCCGCCAGCCCTGGCATAACATCCGGCACAGTGCAGATTACATTGGGAAGCGATACTGGCGATCAGAAATGGCGGCACATGCAAGCCTTCTTTTTCCTGTTTTTTTCTTCTGGCCGTGCTTTTTGCCATCTCCGGTAGAACGCTCATCAAAAATGCGCGGCCTTTGTTATTCCCCAGATAGAATCGACCGGCGGTTTTCATGATTTGGGTGATTCCCTGGTCCATCATACTATTTAAATTCATCAGCTTTCCTCATTTCTTATTTGATAAATTGATGCAAATTGTTCGATGTGTGCTATCAGCAGAGCCATTGCTTCGTCTTCTTTTTCCGGCATACTATCGTATTGGCATAAAAGCGTGTAAAATGGTGAATAAAACTGCAACGCCATAATCTGGGGCGGACCTTCTTTAAAGGTTCCCTGCCTGATCATCTCAGTAAATAAATCAGTTTGAAACTGGATGGCGTCATTAAAAAACCAACTGCATAATGTCTTAGCTGCATCACTGTTTTTATACTGCTCGATGGTTAACATTTTACGAAACTTTGATGCCTGTGGATCTTTAAGAAAAAAAAGAAAAACAGCCTCACAGGCTTTTTTAAGCCAGACCAGATCATTGCGGCCATATTCCCTGGCGACACTTTCTAACTCACCCTGAGGCAACCGGTAAAAGGTTACGGTTTCTTCAAATTTTTCATTCATCCACGTAAGCAAGGTGTCATAAATGGCCTGCTTACTGGCAAAATGCTTATACAGTGAGCTGTCTTTAATTCCCACTGCCTGGGCGATTTCTTTAACCGTCACACTTTGATAGCCTTTTACCGAAAACAGATTCAGTGCTTCCTCTAATATTATTTCTCTGGTATTGCGTTTTGTCATCACTTCTCCTTAAACTTCCTGTCAAAAATTAAAGCTAGCGTTCATTAGCTTTATTATAGCTAATGAACGCTAGCCTGTCAAGTCAGGTTTTAAAGTTATTTTTTCGCTATTAATTTCGACCAAAGCGCTGATTGTAATAGGTTAGCGAATAACGATACAGCTCATCTCTGGCAATGTCTTCCTGATCCTGATTAAAATTTTCGGTCATGATCCAGCACATAACCCGACCATTTTCACCAAAATGATCGACAAATTCCCGAACCGCTCTGCGTATTTCATCTTCTTTCCATTGAGGCTCAATCATCAGCGGAAAGGTAAAAGTCATTACTTTTCCATAGGTGGAATGAAGATAATCCGGTTCATTAATAAATAGCTGGGGAGTCCACATATCTATTCCCATTTCCAGCATCATCGGCACATATTGAATATTCTTGCCGCAGGAATGGAGTTCAATAAAGGCAACCTTTTTCTTTAGATAGTCCATAAATCGTTTGGTGGCTGGCATGATCTGTTCCCGAAACATCTCATTGGAAAAAAAACCGGATCGCTGGGTACCCCAGTCATCATGATAAAGAACCCCATCGATTCTACCATAATAATCAATGATCTTTTGTGTCGATTCAATCTTGTAATCCGCCATTTTCTGAAAAAATTCTTCCAGTAACTCCGGTTCTTCATAAAATGCCATCAGGCTTTCTTCAAAGGGAAGCATTTCGTGGAGCCGCTCAAAAATGCCTTCCACACATTCATAGACATGGGGCCGTTCCGGGTCCAACATTTTCTGGATCTTCTGCCCATCGGTTCTAAAATCCACCAGGGATAAATCCGGCCAGTTCAGTTCTTCCTTCCAACGCGAAAAATCTGAAATGGCTCGGGTATCTGGCTTGGTAATCATTCCACCAGCTGAATCAACCATTATCCAATTGACACCCCACCAATCATAGCCATCGACCTCAGGCACCGGGTGCTCTTCCATCGCGTCCGGCCAGACAATATTGGATTCATAAAAATAAGCTGGCATCCAATAGGGCTGCTCACCTTTGGCACAGCGAATATAATTCTCCCTGACACCGATCACCCGTTTCTCAATGGGTGGTTTAGGCTGTTGAAAAATCCAGGGGAAACTCCCTGGTGCCTGCCATGACTTTGAATAATCCCGATTTGCTGCCACTTCCATAAATTTACTCATTATTGTTCCTCCTACAAGATAACACAGTGCCTCTCATTGAGCATCTCCCAAAAACCGAAAACCTCAAACTTAATTTTGCCTATCACTACGATCTGGACTATGCCTATAAAAACTTGTTTTTTACACCGCATCTGTATCTAAGCGATTCAGGTTTTTTACGCTCTCGAACAGACAGCGCCAATTTATAGATGAACCGCTATTTTAAACGCACTATTTACAGCTTCGGCAATATTACCAACTTCAATCGCATCTCCAACCACAAAAACTTCAGTTGGCGGCGCACTCTGACGCAGTTCATCAACCAACTGATGTCTTGGAACCATTCCAACCGCCAGTAACACCGTGTCCGCAGGCAGGGTATGCTCAGCTCCGGTGGTTAAATCGTCGTAGTAAACAGTCTGCTCATCAATGGACTTGAGTTTTGCGCTGGTGATTACTGGAATCTTTAGCGTTTCTATCTTTTCCAATAGATCCTGCATCGTACCACTGGCGGTCATAAAGAGGTTAGACAGATCTGGCGCCATTTCAAGTACCGTTACCTGCTTTCCTTTTTCAGTCAGTTCAATGGCCGATTCAATTCCAATCGCACCACCACCAATGATCACGATCTGTTCTCCCACAGTAACACATCCCATTTCACCATCAGGTGCCCAATGAACATGCGGTAAATCGACCCCGGGAAGATTTGGAATCAGAGGATCGGCTCCTACTGCCAAAATCAGGGCATCAAATTGCTCAGCATCCAGCATTTCTGCCGTTACTTCAGTATTCAAATGAATCGTTCCCAATGATTTTTCAGCTTGACGAACCAGATAATCCCGATAATCCTGCATGTCAATCTTAAATTTGGGCGAAGCCGCAGTAATAACATTCCCGCCCAGTTGATCTTCTTTTTCGTAAAGAACAACCTCGTGCCCCCGTTCACAAAGAGTCAATAAAGCCTGAATGCCGGCTGGACCGCCACCAACTACGCCAACCTTCCTTTTTATCTCAGCTTTAGGAATTTTACCATAGGGAAATTCATCAATATTAGCACAGAGTGGGTTAACCGCACAGCCGATTACTCGGGGCATAATCAATCTCTTACCGCAATACTGACAACGTATACATGGTCGATGGTCTTCTTCCTGACCAAGGGCATATTTTCGTGGCATCGCCGGATCAGCAATTAGCGGACGACACATCGCGACAAAGTCTGCTTTTCCAGAGGCAATAATCGCTTCCGCATCTTTGATATTCATAATCGAACCAACGGTAGCAATCAGTAAATCTGGGAAGCGTTTTTTGATATCCGCAGCAAAATGAACATTATACATCCGGTCCATCATGGAGTTTTGCCACCAATAACGCATGTACGCAAAATCGCCGTGAATTCCCGCGGAAACATGAAGAATATCAATTTTATCTTTAATCAATTCAATAAACTCAAGGGTCTCTTCAAAATGCATACCGTCAGGATGAATTTCATCTGCTGAAATCCGAAATTCAATGACAAAATTTTCCCCCACTTTCTGTCGCACAGCATCCAGCACTTCGACACAGAACCGGGCCCGGTTTTCCAGGGAACCACCATATTCATCGGTGCGTTTATTAAAGAGTTTGCTGGCAAACTGAGAGATCAGATTCCCGTGTCCACCGTGAATCATACAGACTTTCATACCGGCTTTCTGACAACGGTAAGCGGCCATCGCATATTTATCAACGGTTTCTTTGATTTTTTCATGGCTCATTTCAATGGTAGGAATAGGCTCCCGCCCACCGGCCTTAGCACGTCCCATTTCTGCCGGAGTGATGATGGAAGAAGCTGAAATAGCCGGATGTCCAATTCTGAAAGGATCAGAATCCATGCCACAATGATTGATTTCAAGCGAAGCCTGACACCCAAAACTTTCACACATTTCGGCAAATTGAGAAAGCGGAAGAATACATCCGTCGGTACCTAAATCTAACTGACGTTCTTCATCGCTGGATTCGGCCCGATCAATCACCGAATTGCCAACATGGATCATGGCCGTTCCACCCTCAGCGATGGGTTTGAACCAGTCAATAAATTCCCGGGAAACCCGGCCATCCCGGTCAGCACGGTTTGGTGATGGCGGTGCCATCTCGATGCGATTTTTAAAATCAACACCACGGATGCGAATGGACTCAAAAACATGGGGATAATTATTCATAGTTTATACCCTTTCGTTATTTAATTTATTTTACGAAAGTAAGTATACCATGAAAATTAAAAAAAACGCAAGAGTAATATTAATCACAATTAATATCAAGAAATTATTAAGCTTTTTAATGGCTATAAATAAGCATTGTATAAAAATTATAGCCGCTAATTGAAATTAGTTTTTCCGTAATATTAAGCTTTTACAAACGGTAACCCTTGATCAGAATAAATCATGTTATTTAAAGTCAATTACAAAGTTTTTTTTAATCGCTAATTCTGGCATGTTTTTTTCAAATTCTTCCGAAACAGCTAAAATTTCATCAATCCGATCAACCTGTCTTAACAACAACAGTAATGTTTCAATCGCAGCATCTGTAAACTCTTTATAGGAACAATCGACTTTTCCCATTTGATGAGCCAGACACGTAGCCTGACGAAATCCGAACTCTCCATAATTAAGCAGCTTTAATTTGTAAATCGGCAAATCCAATTTGCAGATTTTAACTAACTCCTGAAAATACTCTTCATTAACAGCCTCTTCTTTTATCTGAATGTTTTCATTCATAATCTCCCAATAAAAAAGATTCAGATTCCGATTAGTACTCATCAGACTCCCATGAACCCGAATTTCAATGGCAGTTGCAAGAAGAACATCGTAACTGATATTATTTATATTAAATTGTTCTCTGACCATGTTCTTTATTTGATTCATATACTCGTTGTAAACCAAGGTAGCCAGTTTTCCTTTTGATCCATAGTAATAAGCCACCAACGCACCATTCCCATTGACCGCTTCCCCTAACTGCTTATAAGTCGTCTTGATATAACCGTTTTCATAAAAAAGCACTTTTGCAGCATTGTATATTTTTTCTTTCATTTCTGTTTCCGGTTTCATTTTTTTCATTTTAAAAAACTCCCAACTTTCTTAACGTTGTTATGCATTAATTAAGTGCAAGATTTTGACTTTGGATTATGATGGCGCCATGTTTCAATTTAAAACTCACCCAACATCATGGTATTAGTCAAACAAAGGATC
This sequence comes from Acetobacterium sp. KB-1, assembly GCF_003260995.1. NCBI lineage: Bacteria > Bacillati > Bacillota > Clostridia > Eubacteriales > Eubacteriaceae > Acetobacterium > Acetobacterium sp. KB-1. Next base: position 2,822,770 of record NZ_CP030040.1, on the reverse strand, counting down.
CCATTATGACAAAAACTAAGCTTGTTTATTTTTTAAACAACTACCCGATCATGCAATAAGATACAATCATTTTCACCGTAATGTATCTCAGTGTCAAGTGAAAATAACAAATCAATTCTGACCTTTCTTGATCTATGAAGCTAATTGATTTAAACTCTCTATAGGATCTTTATTTTGATCTGGATATCTGCGTCCGCTAATTTTGCAAGGATTGAGTCTCCAAAATCACTCAGTTTTATTAATAATATGCTTAAACTTTCCACTTTGCGGATGCTGCACCGGTGTCAAATCAGAAAAAGAGAGATGGGCAGTCGTCACTCCATGACTGGCCAGAAAAGCCGATAGTTTCTTCTGCGCTTCTTCAAATAAGCGCTGTGGATCGTCGCCGATCCCGGGTGTGATTCTCAATTCAAGCTTATTCTCTCCTTCAGCAATCAGTTGAAACCGAATGATCCCATGGATTTCTTTCAGCGTTGCATAAATAGCCAGTGGCGAAATTTTAATCATCTTGCCATCTTCGTGAAAAGTCAGGATGTCGTCGGTACGTCCCTCAAGGGTCAGCCAAGGTGACGGATTGTTGCAAGAGCAGGGTTCATGATGCATAATCACCCGGTCAGTAACCTCGTATCGAATAAAAGGCTGGGTATAATTAGATAGGTTGGTGATCAGGATTTTATCTGACTGTACCCCATCCGCCACCGGTTCATTCTGATGGTTAACCGGCTCCACAATGATCCAATCATCATTAATATGAAAATGTTTTTCCGGACATTCACACGCAATGGTTCCGCCTTCAGTACAAGAATAAGAGGTTTGAACGGTACATCCAAAAGCCTCTTCCAAGGAACTTCGCAGCTGCGGACTCAGGTATTCGCCACCGGTCATGATTAAAATTGGCTGAATCTGTAGCCGCCCCTTTTTCCGTTCATCAATCAGCAGTTCCAGAATGGTCGGATAGCCCCCCAACATCGTCGGTTTAAAAGCATTCAACTCAGCGACGATCCGAGCAATCGGATATAAGGCACTGGTTACGCCAAACTGTCTTTTTTTCCAGGGCATCGATAATAAGCGCGCCCGGACCGAACTATTTCCCAAGTAAAAACCACCGGTAGCAAACACTCCCATGGCTTTTCCGCCGCCTTTTATAAAGGCCATAAAATCTGCTTTTCTGGCAAAACTTCGCATCATGTTTATTCCGGTCATAACATTATTGGTGGATTGATCATATAGAGCGACCAAGGGGTTTCCCGTAGAGCCGCTGGTGGTAAACACCAGATATTTTCCCTTGATTTTTCGTCCGATATTGTCCAAATCTTTCAGGAAAATTTCTACTTCATTTAAGGTAACATCCTTTGTCGTTATCCACTCATCAAAATGCGCCATCAGATCGACCTTATTCGTTGGTGGTAAATCACTTAGCTTAAAATTCTCTCCAATATTTTGATAGTGCGCTTGATAATAAGGGCTGTTTTGTTCTGCATAATCAACCAGACGATTAAGCCGTTCTGCTCTAATTCTGGCCTTGTCTAAATCACTTTTTTTCGGATATCGGGAACAAAGCCAAATTGACTTGATTAAACTAATTTTTTTCATGACGATTCGCCTTCCTTCACTACTCCATTTAACATAAAATCAAGGTACTCTTTTATTTCGGCTTTAATCTCTGCTGAACGCTCGAAAAATAACTCTGGGGTCTCTTTATACCGCTCCAGATATTTGTTAATAATCGCCCCCAGATATAAAGTTATAGCGTCTTTTAATTTTTCGCCATCAATATCTTTTAATGTAATAGCAGCGATGGCTTTCGCCATAATCTCCTGTGATTTCTTTCGCGTACTGATCATATAGCGTATCATCAGTGCATTTTTTTCTTCAAGTATTTTAGTGCTCATTTCCCGGGCCGCCATATTGACCAACCGCATTTCATTGGGATATTCTTGGCACAATTTAAATTTTTCATCGGCATAAGAAAAGATAATCCCATAAAAATCTGATTGATTTGGTTTGTGGATATCTCTAAGAAGACGTTTCAACGCAACTTCCAGGCAATAAAGATAAAAATTTTTCTTGTTATCAAAATAATGAAACAAGATCCCTTTGGAGATGCCACCGTTTTTTGTTATTTCATCGGTACTGGCATCCATATAGGATTTGTTCGAAAATTCCGCAATTCCGCTTTGGATGATGGCCGCTTTTTTTTCATCTGATACTTTTTCAAAAGATTCAATTGACATAAAAACCTCCTTTGACTAGTGAGTCAATATTTAAGTAAAGTATACGCCCTGTTGACTGACAAGTCAATAGGGCGCCCTTATTTGATCTTTCTCTGCTATCCCATTTTAAGAATTAATTAAAGTCAATCCATCCTTCGAAAGAAAAAAACTACATTTCCCGATCATATTTGACTCGATAATACAACCCATAAAAAACAACAAACAAATATGCACTAACCAATAATAACACAATGATCAAATCAACCCCCATTAGAGCAACTGTCAGTAAAAACGCCCCAAACACAGGGATCATGATATCATAGGCTTTGGCTTTGGCGCGTCTGGCAATTGCAATATTTCGCTCATCCTTCTTATCAATTTCTATTTGTTTTTCAATATCGGGATGATTTTTTATCGCTTTCTATAATGTCCACAAATAGTTGGACACAAAATCCAGAAAATAAGATAAACTATACACATGAGTAGAAAACGACGAACCTGGACCCCAGAGGAAAAAGCAGCCATCGTGCTGGAAATCCTCAGAGAAGAAAATACGTTAGCCGAGATCTCTAAGAAGTATGATGTATCTCAGCAATTATTAAGCCGCTGGAAAACCGAATTTATCGCCAATATGTCCGCCGTCTTCAATAAGAAAAATGAAGATGTTGACAAACTCAAACAAGAGCATGAAGATGAAAAGGAGCTGCTCGTAAAGAAAATAGGCGAATTAACATTGGATGTCGATTGGCTTAAAAAAAAACAAATCCAAATCTCTCAAATGAAGAAAAAAGAACGTTAATTGATTGGAAGCACCCTTTCTTAACCATAAAAAAACAGTGCCAACTTCTGACGCTATCGCGATCAACAGCTTATCATGAACCCATAGATGTTGCGCCATCCAAAGATGAAATCAATATCAAAAACGCCATTGATCGTATTCATTTTGAGGAGCCAGCCTATGGCGTCAGACGAATCAGGAATGAATTGCATAAACTGGGCTTTCATCAAGTAGGCAGGCGTCTTGTCAGGCGTTATATGATGGAAATGGATATTGTTTGTTTCTATCCCGGCCCCAATCTGAGTAAGCGAGCCAAAGCAGCCAAAACTTATCCCTACCTGCTGAGAAATCTTGAAATTAACCAACCGAATCAGGTGTGGTCCATTGACATTACTTATATAGGAACCCCAAATGGATTTGTGTATTTAACCGCTATTATTGACTGGTATTCCCGTTATATTGTGGGATACACCATCAGCAACACCTTGCAAACCGACATGGTCACCCGTGTTATAAAAACCGCCATTCAAACCTATGGTGCACCTGAGATCATTAACAGTGACCAGGGCAGTCAGTTTACGTCAAATGCCTATATTGACCTGATTAAAAGCTTTAAAACGACAAAAATCAGCATGGACGGTAAAGGCCGTGCTACCGACAATATTGCCATTGAACGGTTTTTTCGATCATATAAATGGGAACGCCTGTATTTGCTGTACCCGGAAACCGTCACTGAAGTGAGAGCCATGACAAAGGAATACATCGCTAAATATAACAATGAGCGAGGTCACCAGCGATTCAATTACAAAACACCGGCAGCTGTATTCTATGAAAATATGGCATTGGCTGCCTAATCAAAACGCGAAAGGAGATTTATCTAAAAATTTCTAATTTCGTGTCTTGACAAGCGTGTACATTATATTCTGACTAATTAACTCTCCCATACCATGTCCAAAAATACCACACCCAAGACCAATACAAACATAAGGTAATGCCAACAGCAACCCATGGGGATCAGACAACAGTTTAACCAGGGCCAGACCTGAAATAAGTAACATTAAACCGATTATGACAAAACCCACATTTCTAAACTGACGCTTCATTTTTCTCCTCCTCATAGATAAAAATATCTTCAATACTCATTTCAAAATACCGGGCAATTTTAAAAGCTAAAATAATGGATGGATTATATCTGCCATTTTCCAGTGAACCAATGGTTTGCCTTGATACTTCAAGGGCCAAAGCTAATTCTTCTTGTTTAATAACATTTAATTTCCGGATTTCTTCCAGTCGATTCTTCATGATCATCTCCCTTACACGGAAAGCTTGCTTTCCATATGTTCATCATAACAGATTGTTCTGCTAATGTAAAGCTTGCTTTCCATAAATAACGATCCTTTATAGCTGAGCTTTTAAATCAAAAAAACCACCAAGCCTAAGACTGATGGTCACGTAATTGCTATACAAAAGATATCTTTTATAATCACACTTAATTTAATTGTTCTGCTCGTATCTGTGTTTATAATTAATACGACCAATTTTTATTTAATGTCTGGCTAAATCGCCAAACATCATTCAAACGTCATCACCCATCAATCAATCTCACTCTTCCAAGCTAAAAAGCTCTTCCACTGTAGATTCTAACAGCCTGGCCAGTTTCATGGCAAGTTCCAGGGTTGGATTATACTTGTTATTTTCGATTGCATTAATCGTTTGTCTGGTGACATTTAATTGTTTAGCCAAGTCCTCTTGTCTCATTTTTCGGGCTTTTCTTAACTCTTTAATTTTGTTTTTCATATTATCATTTTAAACCTAATAAAAATAACGGGATAAACAATCCAGCCGCAAGAATTATCACAAAAGCAATAACAAATCTACTGATATCTTTTTTCCATCCTTCATCATCTACCTGCTTACGATAAAGTTGTCTTGCAAAAAAACAAACGATATTCTGACCACATATAATGTAAAATGGTAATTGCCAGGCTCCTCCGGTAATATTTGCAGCTATCATCCATATTCCTAACACTAATAACGTAAATGCATAACCCCATCGCATACTTTTTAATGCAATATCTTTTTCCATTTCATCCATATCACCAGTTCTTCTAATCTTAAACATAATCAACCTCCTAAAATGTCAAATTCTTTTTACATTCTAAGCCTAACACTTTTTTTAGGAAATGTCAAATGTTTTTTACATTTACAATCATTTCTTTCTGCCGCATGAGCATAAATTATTGTTCCTCAACACTTTCTTCATTATCTACTAAAGGTAAAGCGATCTTAACCATTCTCAGTTAAAATAAGCATTAATTCTAACGGCAATATTTTCTTTAATATTCTCATAAAAAAGGGAATAATCATCCGGATGATAGATACCTTCTATCGGATAAGATGAAAGGATAGATAGATCGGCCGGTTCACAAACAAGACCGTGATCCTTAATCTGAGCTGACGTAAAATTTTTATACAAAGTAGGCGAATACCCCTCCTCGGAAAAAAATACCGATCCTTTATTTTCGGATGCCGGAACAACTATCCCATCTTCCCGGCTACTTTCCCAAGATAACGGATTTGTTACAATGGCGCCTTCCAATATTTGTACCGACTCACTTTGCAGTCCGTCTTTCAGGGAATTATAAGAAATAAAGCAACCGATATCCGTCGGATTTTCACACATCCTGATCTTCGGATTCGCTTCAATATCGGATTCAGTCACACTAAAACCAATAATATAGGTAGCAATCATCCGATCTTCAGCACCTGTCGTTCCCCATATTTTAGTCAACAGACTGATCAACGTGCTCGATCCCTGGCTATGACCGGCAATGATAAATGGCTTCCCATTGTTGTAATTCTCCAGGTAATATAAAAACGCATCTTTGACATCTTCTTCAGCCACTTGTAAAAAACTGTCAAGGTTTTCCGTGTTATTAAAACCATCCTTACCGACCTGCCGATACATCGGCGCATAAATATTTGCCGAATCCGCAAATACACTCGCCTGGGTTCGGAGCGGTACTTGTGATGCTTCCACCTGCTCTGGATCGCTGATATCCTGTAATCCGTCACCTTGATAAATCGTCGGATAAACATAAAAAACATCAACATCATGAGCATTCGCATCTTCTGGGAGCGCCAGCCAATTACTTTCTTTGGCATAATCAACTTGATTCATCTCATTTTGACTAACTTTTTCACCACACCCAACAAGTGATAACATCACCAGCGGAATACTTAATAACACGATATACATTTTCTTTTTTAACAATTTCATCCCTCACTTTACCTTTCACATTTTAGTTGATTGCGAAAATTTTGCGAACTTTAAGATCTCTTTCGCAATTTCCTATTTTTAATTTAAACGCTTACCTTTTCACTATGAATTGCAGTTGCCTGAAAGACCATTTTACTTTATTATAATCGTTTAACTATAATAAAAATGAAATCTTACCATTTGGTAAGATTTCATTCTAGTTTTTGCAGAGCTTTACACCCGCGGTAAAATAATTTTTATTATTGTACCTCTATTAATCTCACTTTCTACCTGTAATTTCCCGTTTAAACTATCAACAATTACTTTAACAACACAAAGACCAAGTCCGGTTCCCTCTTTTCTTTTACTGACATCGATTCTGAAAAATGGCTCGAAAATTCTCTTAATAAATTCAGAATCCATTCCGATCCCATTATCTTCGACGCTTAAAGTAATTTCTTTGTCCGCTTTATAGCGAACCCATACCGTCCCCCTAGCTTTATTATACTTAAATGCATTATCCACCAAATTATAAAGCATCCGATCAAAGTGAAGAGGTTTGATTGGCAAAAAACAATCTTCTCCGGAAATCTCGACAACAAAATTTATGCTGTGCATTTTACCATAATTTTCATATTGCCTTTTCATCATGATTAATCGATTTTTAACACTGGTCTGATAATCCGTATCTACTAATATTTCTGTATTTAAATAACAATTAATATTATCCGTCATTTTTTCCAGTTCCAATGTTGCTTCCAGACTTGTTTTTGCATATTCTTTTTTTTCGGCTTCGGTTATTTCATATTTTTCGATCATTTGATTATTTAACTTAATGATTGACAACGGTAATTTTAGATCATGGCTGATCCCTCTGATAAGCGCGATTTTTTCATCGGTAATTTCTTGTTTTCGATACGCCTCAAGCTTATTGATATAGGTCATCAGGACAACAAATAAAAAGCTTGAAAGATAAATTAAATTCCCAATTTGCGGACTGAATACCATCTCGGAAATATATCCACGACTATAATAGCCCACAGTGATTAATATTCGATACAAAACCGTTCCCGAAAAAATACTATATGTCGTGATAAGCAACAGACTGTAAGGGTTACCTTTGATATACGCTTGCGCACCCATAATCACGATCAGCAAACTTCCAATAAAATGCATCATTACCAATAACGCCAAATACTGCGTAACAATATATCCCAATTCAAACGTAACAAAGATCCCGAGATATAAGATCGCCGTAACTTTTTTGACTTTAAACTGAAACAAATCCCAAAACAGCACTTGGCATAAAAAGAAACTCACGATCCCGGTAACACTATCATAATAAAAATAATTTCCTGACGTTATGCCTAACAGATCCCTGAACAATGGCAATTCACCAATGATCATACTTTTAATCACCGCCACAATACTGAGCAGTAAAAGGATCCGCATGTAACTGACTCGATCTTTATAATAAGCAATGGCACTAACAACTAAGATCATTCCAAAAAAAATGAACATCACCGTATTATACATTGTCCTTAATCCTAAACTGTCTCTGACTTCATCTTTTGATCCAATAATAAAAGCTACCTCATTATTTGGTTTGGCGATTGGGGCACTTTTGACCAGTTCGATTTCAGCAATGCCGATGCCATCATTCTCTTGATAATCGTTTTTTTCAATCTCAAACACATCATAAGCAATCTCTTTTCTCGCTGTTTGATTGTGATTTTGGCCTTTTAATTGCCCATTAACATAAAGATCGTATTCAGTATAAGCATCTTCATAAATGATTGATAAAACCAGACGCTCGGTTGACTGAATAACAAGTTTAAAGCGATTATCCGAACGATCTTGAAGCAACACCGTTTTCACCTCATCACTTGCGATGTTTTCAGCAATCATCACACCTTCACTTGATTCAACCGCATCGGTAAACTGCAAATTAATTAAATTAAGTCCACTAAAAACAATCAAATTGATAAGTACACTGAGAACGACTACTAATCCCGTTTTTTTGATATCGCCCGATTCCATTATTCTGACCTCTGGCCGATTAAAACAAGACGATATCCTTTTCCGTAAACAGTTTCAATAATAACACACTCGCTACCAATATCCGCTAAATTTTTCCTGAGACGTGCGACCATCGTTTGCAAACGAAAACTCTCATCAACCCCAGGATTCAACCATTCGATGGCTTCTTTTTTGTCAAGATAAGTATTTTCCTGATATTTTTGATACAACGCTTTAAAAAACTTTGCTTGACTGGGCTGAATCGAAAACGTTTGACCATTGCATGTCAGTTGATTTGATTCCATATCAAAAATAACATCGCCCGCCTGGCAAACTTTTTGCTGCGCTTTGATTCTTCGTTTTATCGCTCTTAATTTGTATATCAATTCATAAAGATCAAATGGTTTAGTGATATAATCATCGGCACCATTTTCATAAGCATTGGCTTTGCTTTGTTTATCATCTAAAGCGGTAAGCATTAAAATGAAGTTATCCGGGTTCATTTTGAAAAAAGGAATTAACTCATATCCGCTACTATCTTTTAACATAATATCAAGCAGAATGATTTGTGGGGCTTCTTTTAAAAAAATGTCTTTTGCCTCTTCAACTTCAGTTGCACCAAAAGCCGCATACCCTTCTTTTTTTAACAGGTTTATTACACTTTTGTTTAAAGCCCTATTATCTTCGACGATTAATACTTTTATTTGCATGCCCTTCCCCCTTGTTTAAGGTATCGTTTGACACGGTCTTAATGAATCCCACCCCGTTTTAAATTTTAAACCGTCAGTTTTTCTAACCAGCTTTTTCTAACTTCTATTGTACCATTAATTATTCCGAGGTTTTAGTATTTTTCGCATCATTTCTTTCTGCCGCATGCGTTGAAATATAACCGATCAGTTCTTCTTCTATTAAAGCAAAGAATTTTGAAATCGTCTCACGATCGCTTTGACTTCCATAAAGATTGACGCAAAAAGTCATTTTATCTGAAAAAGTACTTGCGGACATTTGAAAATGGGGATGATATTTAATTGAGCCGCACACGATCGCATTGGAAACCGGAGATTTCTCAAAATAAAGCTGTTTTGAATCCACTATTCCAAGATTAGTCATACATATTTTAGGATTATTCAACGAATTTTTTAAAAGTTGATCACTCCTTTTAGGAAAAAATTTGAATAACAAATCCAGTTTGAGAAACGTATTTAATCCTAAATTCCCTGATTTTTTTGCTGCCATTTCAGTATTTATTTTATTTAAGGTCTGACTGAAGGTTTCTCCCGGCACAACTGCAATTCGGATCGCAACTGTTGATGAAAGATTTGTCACCGCCTGAAATCCTTTGTCTGCTAAATATCTGCGCATATCAATCATAATTGGAATATTAAAGGGTTTCCCATTCATATCCAGCAATCCCGAAAGCGCCCGAAAGTAGGCGGTCAAGATCACATCATTGATTGTGACCTTATCGTTTTTAGAAATATTTCGAAGCTCCCGATAAAGAGACGCATCAATTTCATGGGTGGCAATAAAAGGCACTGCATCCTCTGATTTGATCAAAGGAAATTCACAGTCACTATTTTGGTTATTGTCTTTGCTTTCAAACAAAAGCGCCGCAATTCGAGAAAAAAAGTTAACTGACTGCGTGATTTTTTTGAAGCCACGCTCTCCATCAATAACGTAGTCCGGTAAATAATCCGGTTCTTTTATCAGATGCGAATAAATATCTGATAGCAGATACACACATTGTTTGAATCCCGCCCCATCACAAACCATATGGTTCATGACAATTGATACTGAATCCCTGTCGGCTTGCATCAAACATACCTTAATTTGCGGGCCAGCCTCTGCATCTGTTTTAGAAAAAGTGAATCGGTCAAAATCATCTTTTTCAAAAACAATCGTAAAAATATTATCCCAGTTTTCCGGTTCCATCTCTTCCCAATATGAATTTCCAGCCTCATTTTTATATGCTTTTGATAGCATTGGTATCGTTTTTACCAATAAGTTCACCGCTTTTTGCATTACTGTTGCATTCACTTTATTCTCGAATTGAATCACCCCGTGAAGTTGATGATCATTAAACCCCGTGATATCGTATAAATATTGAAGTTTATCAAATATTTCCGCTTTAACTTTCATGTTTTGCTCCTTATTTTAAATTATCATACTCGTTAAATTTCATTTTGAATAGTATTAAGTATTACTTCTCACATTCTATATCTGATCTAAGTTTCTGTCAATACCTTTGACAAGTATTAAGCAATAGTTTATACTTTATATGAGGTGATTGCTATGAAAAACAATACAAACGATTTCGAAAAAAAAATTCCCATGCGTGAGCTGGAAAAATTAACGTCGATGAACCGATCCACCATTAATTATTATATTAAAGAAGGCATTTTACCGTTACCCCAAAAATCTGCCAAAAACATGGCTTATTATGATGAAACCTTCGTCGAAAAATTAAAACTAATCGAAATCATGAAAAAAGAGCACTATTCTCTTGCCCAGATTAAAAAACTTATTAACAGTGAATCTGGTACGATCAATGATTTTTGTTTTCAAATTCTAGAATCTGTCAATAAACTTCTCCCCTACGGAGTCGATGAAAATCTGGTAACAAAAAAACAACTTTGCGACATTGGATTAGACGAAACGCTCATTAACGAACTGATTGAGATGAACATTATTATTCCCGACAATACCGATAACACCCTATTTCCGGCCTACAGTTTAACCGTATGTCAATTCATAAAATATTTTACCGATGTTGGCATACCGCTTCCTATTGTAGAAGAAATTATCAATAAATTGAAAGAGCTAGCTTATCTCGAAAAAGATACATTTATTGATTATATCCGCAATCCGATGATCGATAACCATCTATCTCCGGAAAAGCAAAAAACTGAAATCGATCAATGTATTCTGAACATCAACGCCTTGTTACCAATTTTGCATTTGCAATTTTTAATACTCCCCACCAGAAATTTGCTAAAATCCACCCCCGATTAATTCCGACCACAAACAAAAAGACCACATATTCTGATGAACATATGGTCTTCTTGCTGATTCGTAATTTTTCTCATTGGAAATATGACCGAAATTATTATTTGATCTTTTTCACTGCGATCCAATTTTCACATCGCACTTTTGAACGATCCGACAAGTCACCAATAAAACAGATTTCCGGCGCATCAACCAATTCATAGTCCGAGGAAGGTAGCCACTCAGCAAAAATCTGACCCCAGGTCTTCTGCATTACCTTCGGAAACTCACCTTCTGATATAAAAATAGCCCACTTCAACGGCGGCACGTCCACCACATCAAAACCTTCAAATGAATCCTCCAGCGTGCTAATTACCCCAATCATATGATCAAGATTGCCCTGTTCATTCATTCGCCCTTCATCAAAATTAAACGAAGCGCTCATCGGTTCACCAGGTTCAATGTTTGCATAGGAATGCATGGTTTTCCGCTGGATCGGGGTGATTCCTTGTGCTAATTCAATAATTTCTTTGTTCTCTCCATTAAACACAATGGGCACCCTCTTTTTAAACCCGACCATTTTAAACGCTTCTTTTTCCTCAATTTGATAATCCATATCAACACCTCCATAAATAGCTAATTGAAAGGTCAGTTTTGGAAATGCTCGGAACTGTGTTGTCTTACTGATCTCCGATGGACTGATATTACACCACTCTTTGAATGCCCGCGAAAAACCATCCACTGAGTTATAACCATATTTAAAAGCCATTTCGGTGACCGAAATCTCTTTATTCTGAAGCTCAAAGGCCGCATTTGAGAGCCTTCGATAACGAATGTACTCATTTAGCGGCATTCCCGACACAAATGAAAAGATTCTTCGAAAATGATATTCTGTAACACCAGCAATTTTTTCAATTTCATCAAATTCAATGGTTTCATCCAGATTATCTTCGATATAGTTTAGCACTTCATTCAGACATTTTAGCATCTCCTCATCTCCTTTCATGATCTATTGTACTTGAGAATTTCGATAAGTGCCCGATATGGACGGGACGGCTTTAGTCGGATCATCACAAAAATGCAACCTTTTTTTATTTCCAAGACTTTTAGAAAATTGCATCACTTTCCAGTCTTCTCAAGAATATGATCAAAAATCAGTAAAATCATTCTTTCCATCAATCGCATGAAAAAATACACTATACATGATTGTGCCATGCTGATTACTTCCATATCTTAACTGATCCTAACTCCGAAGATCTAAACGCTCTTCAGCCAGCCTTCCAGCACTTGCGCCCGATTCGAACCCATCGGAAGTTCTTTCCCGCCGGCGGCCTCGCCAGCCCGGATATAAATGACTTTTTTGCTCGGACTGCCACCCGGGGATCATGGGTAACCGTCATGATGGTCATCCCTTTGTCATTCAAAGCTTCCAGAATGTCCAGAACCTGGTCGGTGGCTAATGTAAAAGCGCGGCTACATTTCCCGATCGTACTTGAAGCGATAATATATCCCATAAAAAACAATAAATAAATACGCACTAACCGATAACAAAACAATGATCAAATCCACTCCCATTAAAGCAAATGTCAGCAGCAAAGCACCAAACACTGGGATCATGATATCATATGCTTTTGCCTTTGCACGTCTGGCAATCGTGATATTTCGCTCATCCTTCTGATCAATTTCAATTTGTTTTTCAATATCCGGATGATTTTTTATCACTTTCTGACTGATGACCGCTCCTATACCTTGTCCAAAAACACCACATCCAAGACCAATGCAAACATAAGGCAATGCCAACAATAACCCCTGGGGATTAGATAGTAGTTTGACTAGGGCAAGTCCTGAAGCAACTAATATTAAACCGATTATGACAAAACCCACATTTCTAAACTGACGCTTCATTTTTCTCCTCCTCATATATAAATATATCTTCAATACTCATTTCAAAATACCGGGCAATTTTAAACGCTAATATAATTGAAGGATTATATCTGCCATTCTCAAGCGAACCAATTGTCTGTCTTGACACTTCAAGAGCCAAAGCTAATTCTTCTTGCTTAATCCCATTTAATTTTCTAACTTCTTCCAGTCGATTCTTCACGTTCATGCTCCTTCAAACGGAAAGTCTGCTTTCCATACATCCATCATAACATCTTGGTCTCCAAATGTAAAGCGTCCTTTCCATAAATTGATTATACTTGTTTTTTCTACTTCATTAATTATTTGTCTGATCGCGTTTATTTGATCGATCAAACCCGCTTATTTCATTTTCAGAACTTTTCTTAACTTTATGAATCCGTTTGATCCGATGTTGATGACGGCATGAAAAAACTCGACTTTTACCAATTAGATTGCTTCCTTACTGGCGCGCAAAAGAGCACCATATTGACTGATCTGTCAATATGGTGCTCAAAATCATCTCTGCTATTCAGGTATTATTTTTCTTTTTGATAAACCCCATGGTGTTCATCAAAAATATAACCATTGGCTAACAAGGCTTTTCTGTAGCCCCGTCAGGCTAATATTAAACACGCTTCAACCAGTCCTCCAGCTCCTGCTCCCGATTTGCCCCGGCCTGGAGTTCTTTCTCGCCGGCGATCTCGCCGTCGCGGATATAAATGACTTTTTTTGCTCGAACAGCCACCCGGGGATCATGGGTAACCGTCATAATCGTCATCCCTTCGTCATTCAATGCTTCCAGAATATCCAGAACCTGGTCGGTGGCTGCGGAGTTCAGGGCGCCGGTGGGTTCGTCCAGAAATAGCACCTCCGGGTTATTGATCATCGCCCGGCAGATGGATGCCCGCTGCAATTGCCCCCCGGAAACTTCCCGTATATCCCGGCCGCCAAGCCCGTCAATATCCATCCGCTTCATCAAATCCCGGGCCCGGTTTCTGATGACTTGCGATTTTTCTTTTTTAGCCACCAGCCCCGGGAGAATCAGGTTATCGAATAACGACAGATTTTTTAGCATCTGGGCATTCTGAAAAACAAAACCCATTTTGTTCAGCCGCAACCCGGCCAGGCTTTCCTCATTCATTTCGGTCAGGTTGATCCCATCAAAGACGATCCGCCCCGCGGTTACCTGATCCATTCCGCTGACACTATAAAGCAGGGTGGATTTACCTGAGCCGGAAGGGCCCATCACAGCCACAAAATCACCTCTGCCAATGTTAAAGGAGATCTCTTTTAAAATGCTTGTTGCAATCGCCGAATCTACCGGGGCCTTGACTCTAAAGGATTTACTGATCTGTTCTACTTTTATCATGACGGTCCTCTCTATTCCATAATTTGTTCTTTGATATGATACTGTTTGACTGCCCGAGTTACACCGATGACTGCAACGACAACCATCAGCAGCTGTACCGCTGGACAAATCAGATAAGCTTTCAGCGGTTGGATTAATAATGTCATTCGTGTTGCCCCCATCGATGACAGCATCAGGCTAAAGATCGCTTCACCCAGGGTATTGGCCAGCACCGTCCCAATCAAAATGCCAAGGCCTTGAATCACCAGAATCCGGATCGCCAGTTGGATGCGGATATCCCGGGTAGTGAAACCGATCGCTTTTTTTACCGCAATAGCACTATGTTCACGAGCCATGACCAGTTTTAAAAACATGACTGTGATTAGTGCGCTTATCATTAAGGCAATCACCATCGCCGCCGCTTCCACCTGACTCAGGTTATCGACAATCCCACCCAGGGTCTGGGCAATAAAGCTGGGCACCGGGGTGACCTTGATATCCGGCAGCCCCCCGCGCAGTTCATTGGTTTTGAGAGCCAAATCGACACCTTCGGCCAGACTCAGATACAGGATATAGGCCTCAACATCCTCATTGTTAAAGTCAATGGCGGCCTTGGCCGTTTTTCCGCCGTAGGTAATATCCTGATAAATCCCGACGACGTTAAAGTTCATGGTTTCATCACCATAAACCACTGCGAGCGCATCGTCAACTTTTTTCCCCAGTTCCGCGGCATTCATTGACGACAAAGCGATCTCATTTTTGCCAACCGGTGCCTGTCCCGCCAGATAGACAAGCGGGAAAACCGATTCATCGCCGCTTTCCACCCGGATGTTCACCCCTTCACCCTGGTCGTTTTCGGCCTGAACATAGCCATTTTTATAAATGGCATATTTCTCAATATCAGGATCATTCTCCAGTATCGCCAAAACCCGCTGCTGCTGCTGAGTGAGCTGCGGTGAATACTTAATATCGATCCGAATATCTGATTCACCCACCCCCATATAGGTAATAAACGACGGATCCTGAATGGTCTGTTTCATATTCATTGGCAACAGCATCAAAAATGCCGAGAAAATAAAAACCAGCAAGATCACCCCATATTCCCGCCATTTACAGGCAAGTTCCCCCAGGGCGATAGTTAGATTGGGGTGTTTGAGGCCGGAGGACGGCAGCGTATAGTGCCCCTCCCGACGCCGTCCCCCGGCGCCCCGAAGCAGTTCTACCACGGTGCTGCGCAGATTTTTTTTGACAACCCGATGGCATCCCCAAGCCACCATGCCACTTAGGAGCAGCAGGCCGATAAACGGCAGCCCCCATTTTAGCCCTGGGCTACTCCCCATTCCGCAATAACGCACCACCGATACCGAAAAGAAATTACCAAATGGGATAGCACCCAGATAACCGATGATCCCGGCTACCCCCATCAAAATCTGATACTTCAACTGGTACAGGGTCGCGATGGCTTTTCCCGGAAAACCGATGGCCTTCATCTCACCAATGGATACCTGCTCATCGGCCATGGTTGCCCGGATAATAAAAGACAGGCAGAGCAGCGCCATAAAAATCAACAGCAGACTAATCGCGATGATAATCATAGCCACCAGGCCATAAGAAAACACATTAAAAAGATTAAGCAGACTACCGGTGATAGCTACCCCATTGGCGGGCAGCTCGGCCGCCCGATAGGCTTGCTCCAAAACCCCGGTATCCACCCCTTCTTTTAACAAAAATTCAAAGCTAACCTCCCATTCTCCCATGTGCTGACTGAGCGCTTCCTGATCGACCGGACTAATCAGAAACCGCTTCGAAGAGGTCATCGCCACATTCATCTGGGCATCCCGGATAATGGTGGCAACCTTTAACGCTTTGACAAAACCTTCCTTTTTGAGGGTAATTACATCGCCCGGAGCAATCCCCAGGGTTTCGGCATAATAAACCGGCACCCCGATTTCTCCATCCTTAACCGTGGCGATCTGGTTATCCATATCCAGCAAATAATCAAATCCCTCATTCTGAACCACAAAGCTGTTATCCATCAGTACCTTTTCAAGAGTTTCACCATGATAGATAATGTTAGCGTTATTAATCGTCAGCATCCTGACGGTAAGAAAATCTGCAATGCCGTCCTGGCTCGCCGCAAAACGATCCATAGCGGCGACTTCATATTCGCCCTTATGAATCTGCAGGTAATCCGGAGGCAGTGCCTTTTGGCCTAACCCATCATAAGAGGAAATCATCGTTCCCGCCACCCGCAGTCCACCGGCCATCAACAGCGCCGCCAGAATCAGAAAAACCGCCAGTGCCATGGTAATGGCGGGATTTTTTTTAAAGTCCTTTTGAATAAGACTTAGTAAAAGTTTCATGAGTAGTCTCCTTCTTTTCCAGGGTTCTGACACTTTTTAACCGGGCCGTCACTATTCCGGCCACGAGCAGTCCGATTCCGGTGATGATGATCAACAGAGCATTACCCCGTCCCACACCATAGCCGATGATTTCACCAATTTGAATGGCCAGTTTGCTGCTCCCCAGCATAAAAGGTTCAAAGATTAGATCTGATAAAATTCCCGCGGCGATAAAGGCCAGTATATAACCCATCTGGGTAATCAGACCAATCAGACCAAAAGCCCGGCCCTGAACGGTATTGTCCAGATTGGTTCGAATCAACACCTCCGCCCCAATTTGGATGGCTGGCATAAAGGCAAACATCATAAATCCAAACCCGGCTATCAGAACCAGGTTTTCACTGATGCCAATCAATGCAAAAAAGACTCCACAACCCAACAATCCCAACGATAGCATCTGCACATAAGATTTTGGATGTTTGATTATACTGATAATAAGGCTTCCTGCCATCATTCCCATGGCAATCACCGTGGTTAGAATCCCCAGCTCCCTTTCGCCGGCAATGGCTAGCACCAGCGGCTTACTTAACATCTGTACAAACCCCAGACAGAAGGTGGTAATCGTCATGATGGCAATCATCGTCATAATGCCCTTTTTGCTCCGGATAGCGGTGATGCCATCGCTCATTTCACTTATGAAATCCAAATTCGCTACTGCTCTTTTTCTGCTAACCAAACCTTTTCTCACAAAGGCGATGATCAAAACTGTGGTAAAAAACGTCAGCATATCCAATATGATCAAACTGCTCACTGGCGTTACCTGCAAAAGCAAACCAGCCACAGCCGGAGCAATCAGCAGCTTGGCACTGCTCGCCAACTGAACCATACCGCCAGCCCGGGCAAAATCCGCAGCGGATAAGAGATCAGTGATGGTGGCCTTAAAAGCCGGTTCTGTCAGAGCCGAAAAGACCGAGCTAATACCCGCGCCAACACAGATCGCCACCAGCGACGGGTAAGAACTCATCACCGCTACCAGACAGATCAGTAGTGCCAGTCCGGAAAACAGCTCACCCAGAATCATCATCAGTCGCCTGTCATAACGATCGGCCAACACCCCGCCCACCGGCGCCAGCAGTATCGCTGGCAGAAAGGCGCAAACGGCAAAGACTCCGGTAGCACTCACCGACCCGGTTCGATTTAAAATATAGATCGCCAATCCAAAATCGGTTAAGCCGCTGCCAATGCTGGAGATAAAAACACCTGCTAGCAGGACCTTGAATTTTTTCATTGCGGCGTTCTGATTTGGAAATCCTGCTATTATCTTTTGTTGCTTCATTTCTGTTTCTCCTTATTACATTCATTGACCGACCATCGGTCGATAGCTGGCTAAAAAATTTACAAATGCCGCCAACTTTTAAGTTAGACAAACATTTGTAAAAAGTCCTTCAGTTCTCCTTCTTTTGTCCCCAACATTCTTTCCATATTGGCCAGATAGCTCTGGATTTTTTCCGGATAGTCTTCTACTTCCCAATCCATAATATTGCAGTCAAAGAGCATATGACCAAGCAGTAAAATAGATTCAATCGTTTCCCGGGGATAATTTAAATGAAACAGATCGGCTTCAACCCCTTCGGCAACCGCATCTTCTAGTAGCGGGGTCATCCGTTTGAGCATGGCTTTGGTGTAAAACTGTTCCAGTTTGGCATTTTCTACCTTGTGCATTTCGTCCCTGATCGCCTCCGATCCTTCAAACTCCGGGGACTGGGCCATAATCGCCATCATCATCCGACTAATCAGCGGCACGGATTTGTCCTTAAGAATTTGTTCTGCCCGTTTGGCACCTTCTTCAACAATATTCAGAATAATCGCGGCCAGCACTTCTTCCTTGGATTTAAAATAATAATAGAAGGTGCCTTTGGCGATACCCACGATTTTTAAAATATCATTCACCGATGTCTGTTCGTAGCCCTTTGTTACAAATAACTCGCGGGCTACCATGAGGATTTCCTGTTTTCGGACTTCTCCTTCTTTGACTGTCTTCATTGAGTGCCTCCTGTTTTATCGACCGTCGGTCGATAACTAAATAATAAAATAAATCATGCGATCTGTCAAGATTTATTTTTAGCAAGGTATTGGGTTATTTTACTAATCCTCACGAGCAGAGAGGCAATACTGATCAGTAAGAACATGAAATAGAATTAAAGAAAACTTCCTTATCCGCAATACTTTGGATAAGGAAGTTTTTCTTAATTTTCAATCAGGGTTCTAATTTCTTCTATTTTTTCATCGATATTTGCATCCATCTGCTGGAGCGGTTCCTTAAATTGAAACGTGCCGACAATCGTATTTCCATTAAGACTTGCCTTCATTTTTTCAAAGCATTTGTCGGCTCCACCGCCTTGGTGGGTTGCGGTCAGAATAATCTTTTTCCCGATAATGCTGTAATCGTGAAGAAAGGTATTCAGTGGGGGTGTCCATGTTCCGGCCCAAATCGGTGTGCCAATGACCAGAACCTCATAGTGATCCAGGTCGATGGTCGGATTTGTTAGTTTAGGCCGTTCTCCAAAGGTCACACTTTTACCGCCCCATAAATATTTGCTAATTTTTCCAGTCGGGTATTTCTTTTGGGGAATCAGCCTGAATAGATCAACGGCCTCATTTTCGCCAATTTTCCGGGCAACTAAATCCATATTTCCTTGTAGTGAATAATAAATAACCGCAGTGTTCATTTTTCTATTGACCCCTTTCCGATTCACCCTTTAATTGTTTTATAAACTAGCTTATACCCATGAACCGCCAAGCCAAATCATTTTTGCACGCCAAAATTTCGGTTATGATCTTCTGTATTTCTTCTGATGATGTCTTAATCTTTACTTCCAGATATTTTTTTGCGGAATAATCTTCATCAGGCATTTATCATCACCCATTTTGATGCTTTTCAGGAGCTCCACCTCAACTTGACACTGAAACGCTTTTTCAAAAAGCACCTGGCTGTAACCAGTGGTACATTGACACCAGGTATCGGTTTCCAGGCGATCAACTCCTTCCAGCATGGGACAGGGACAAAAATGAAATTGCAGATAAAGTTCACCATTATCACTATAAAGCCCCGCCGCATTGGCCCGATCCTGATTCCCGAATTCTTCCAAACTCGCTGATGCTGCAACCAGCTCTTTTACCAGCGCCAATTTCTCATCCATGCCGTAGCCGCACTGACAGTTTCTCCGGATCTGTAAAACGCCAGCCTGATCGAATTGATTTTCCAGCCGTTCCATCGTCACTTTTACCCATGTCGGGTTATCCTCGGTTTTTACCTGTTTATCGGAGCCAAAAACGATTGCTTTGGCGATATCCTCATTGCTTTTATCTTTGACCGCCTGATAAATAACCTGTTCCTGCATTTTTCTGATATCAAACATATTAAACTCCTCCATTTTTGTTTTATTGATGGACTGATCGGCTTAATTGATTGCTGTATCTTTTCTATATAAGGTTTCACATTAAAGATTTTCAAAAAATCAAAAACAGACCTCTTTTAAACCGACCGCTGTCCCTTGACAATTATCATTATAAAAGAAAGTCTGCGTCATTACTTCTGAATTCTTGCGTTATTTAATGGGAATACACAAATCCATGATCACATGACTGTTTTCTCGATCAATCTTGCGATAAATATCAAGTCCATAGCGCTCATCCATTTTATAACCACTGTTTGGCAACCAGATATTAAAAATGCCCTGAAGACTCTCATAGATATCCTTGATCAACCCATCAAAGCGGTAAATGGCAAATTTTCCGCCCTCAATGCTGGTCGTATTCTCAAGCCTTAAGTTCGCATCAACGGTCATACAAAGATCATACAAACATTGGCTAACCTTGGTAATGGAAGGATCATCGTAAAAACGTTCAATAAGAAGGGCATCGCAATTGACATACGCTTGATACTTCGCAACAAAGGTCAACCACTGCTCTCCCAGGTCAAGATAATTTCCCAGATACCGCTCATAGATCACCCAAAAATCCGCTAACTCTCTGATCTCAATCTTCTGGTTGTATTCTTCAAAGGATTGAAATTTTGCCAGATGATCGGAAATATACGGATGCGGGGCACAGATGGCATTCACGGTTTTGCGAAATTCCGCCGGGGAAAGGTGATGGTGCTTCTTAAAGGCGGTGCTGTAATTTGACGAACTGTAGCCATAGGTCATCCCGATATCGGTAATCGATTTATTCTTGCCAAGCTTCATTTCAATGGCGCTTTGTTCCATTTTCAGGCGCTTGATAAAGGCATAGACCCCTTCACCTGTTTCGGCTTTAAAAATTCTGCAAAAATAATATTTGGACAAATGGCAATAATCCGCCACATCTTCGATTGTGATTTCCTCATTCAGGTTTTCAACAATATACTCAATCGCTTTGCTGACCAATTCATTTGTAACCATACCGCCCTTTTCCTATTCTTTAACTTACACATTTCGATTCATGTCCTCTGTCTTGCCATGTTCCCGGTGTTTTTTTAATACTCTGGCTAGTCAGGCGTCTTCTTCATTCCAGCGGTATCGGCGATTTTCTCGCAAAATCTCGAGATCACAATGCAGACAGAGACCGTTATGACAACAAATTGGTTCGCCACATTTGGGACACGCCCACTGTTTTTTTTCGCTCTCTAGAAAAGCTACCATCCCATTTTTCTGAAGTGCTTGGAGGTTTTTAATCATACTCATATGATATTTAGTCCGATAACGCTTATCCAATCCCTTTAATCGTTTACAAGGAAACTCACCGCATTCATAACAAAAACGAACCCGCCCATTTTTGAGTAACTCACACCGATCGCCCATGTGGGTGCAGTTTTCACCTCTGGGAATACAGCCGGGACAGTATTTTCGATTAAATCCCTGCTTTTTCAAATCTCCTTTTTTCATTTGATAGGCGACACACAAGCTGCAATTCATGCCACAGGGTGCGATCAGGTTATCTTCCATAAAAATTACCTCCCATTTATTTAAAATCTACTGATTTAACCGCTTATGACTCACGTTTTCCTATTTCTTTAGGTGAGTAACTCGCTTTATCAAATACTATAATTTAATTGGATCGCTGTCAATACTTAAAATTTTATCAGAATAACCGATGCGTTGACAAAAAAATAATTCTGGTCTATACTAATAATATGAATATATTTTATCTATATTCATATTATTGAGAGGTGAAGCGTGCCAAAAATATATTCAAACGAAAAACGACAAGAAATCAGAAATCAGCTTATGATCGTTGGCTTGGAACTCATCAAACAACATGGTCTAAAAAAAATGAGTATTCATGCGCTTACAAAAAGCGTAGGCATTGCTCAAGGGACCTTTTATAATTTTTTTAACTCAAAAGAAATGTTGGTTTATGAACTTGCTAATGCTTACCAGCAAAGCATAAATCATAAGCTTGACGAAATTATTAAAGCAAAGGGGCACCTTGAACGCAATGATTTGCGCGAACTATACGATTGCATGTTTTTAAGCGATGAGAATAATGTCTATCGTTTTCTGACAAGGGAAGATCTTCAGCTTTTATTCACCAGACTTCCCGGCGACTGTTTTCATAAAATGACCGATATAAAAACAGAAATGGAAAGAAATTTACGCCATGCGAGCGAAAAAAAAGAGCAATATGATCTCGATGCAGTCATTAACTGGATTCAGCTCATGAATCTCACCCTCCAAAATAAAGATATATTGGTAAAAGCCGGGATTGAGAAAATGATCCTCCAGCTGATCGAAAACATGTTAGATGAATTATTTTAGCAGACAACGAAAGGAATACAATGATGAAGTTCTATGAATACGGAGATAAAAACTTACCATCGATCATGCTCATTCACGGTGCCGGTTGGTCCTATTGGCTTTATTTACAGGAAGCCCGATTATTGCAGCATAAATACCATGTGATCTTACCGGTAATCGACGGACACGGCGAAGAAGCTGAAGTTCCTTATACCTCTACTGAAGAAATTGCCAGTCAATTACTTGATTACATTGATCACAACAATGATGGCAAACTTTTCGCCCTTAGTGGGGTTTCGCTGGGCGGACAGATCGCCATTGAACTCTTATCAAGAAGAGCGAACCTTGCCGAAAAAGCAATTATCGAAAGTGGCCTGTGTATTCCCCAGCCAGCTCTTTTGAAATACAGTCTCTTTGTCTATAAGCATTTTGGCAAATGGATGTTTTCAAAAAAATTTAATCAGTGGGCACTAACGATGCTTCCCAAACAAATGCATTTACCTGATGATATTGCCAAGTTATATTTGCGAGATATCCCGGCTGTTAAAGTAGCAACAATGAATCGGGTTTTTTACACCTATTACAAATATGAACTGAAAGACAGTTTAAAAAACAGCCAGAGCGATATCATTTACTGGTATGGTAGTAAGGAAATGAAGTGTATTAAAGCGTCCGGAGCGTTATTCCAAGCCACTGTTAAGAACTGTCAATTAATTGAATTGCCGGGTTATCGGCATTCCGAAATCAGTGCTTATCATCCCGAAGAATGGGTGGAAAGAGCTGAAGCATTTTTTAATCATTAAAACATGAGCTAACATTTGCAAAATCCACCTCATTCCAGCAGCAGCACGTATTCTTTTGCTAACCAGCCCTATTTCATTATTTTTTTTACTCGTTTGAGATGAGCATCATTAAAAGGTGGATACCTTAAGCAGATGTCAAGCTTGTTACTCTTTTTTAGTACACCTTTACAATGCGAAAGGGTCCTAAAACTCGCTTCACCATGATAGCTTCCCATACCACTTTCTCCTACACCGCCAAAGGCCATATAGGAGCTTGCCACCTGTACAACTGTATCATTAATACAGCCGCCGCCAAATGAAAGCCCATCAATGATGATTTTCTCGTTTTGTTTTGATGTTGTAAATAAATACAGTGCCAGTGGTTTTGGCCGCTGACTTACTTTTTTTACAACTTCACTAAGTTCGCGAAAGACAATAATTGGCAAGACGGGTCCAAAGATTTCTTCCTGCATAATGACATCTTCCCATCCGACAGGATCTAAAACAGTGGGTTCGATTTGATTCGAGAGCAAATTGGACTTGCCGCCAATGATGACATTTTGTTCATCAATTAAACCGGTTAATCGGTCAAAATGTTTTTTGTTTATTATTTTAGGGAAATCATTATTATTAAGCGGATTCT
Source organism: Acetobacterium sp. KB-1 (assembly GCF_003260995.1). Taxonomy (NCBI): domain Bacteria; kingdom Bacillati; phylum Bacillota; class Clostridia; order Eubacteriales; family Eubacteriaceae; genus Acetobacterium; species Acetobacterium sp. KB-1. The sequence goes on along the minus strand of NZ_CP030040.1, from coordinate 2,798,722 downwards.
TTCCATACATCTTGATGATGTTTTTTTGCAACGCCTTAATGAATTCGTCCTTGATGCTTTCGTGAATCACCAAATAATCCGGTGCCACGCAGGTTTGGCCGGCGTTTAAATACTTTCCCCAGGCGATGCGTCTGGCAGCCAGATTGATATTGGCGGTTTTGTCGACAATACAGGGACTTTTCCCACCTAATTCTAAGGTTACCGGGGTTAAATGCGCGGCTGCTTTTGCCATAATCGTTTTTCCCACCGCAACACTGCCAGTAAAAAATATATAATCAAATTTTTGCTCTAACAATGACTCATTTGCCTCTCGCCCGCCTTCTGTAAAGCTTATGTAGCCGGGATCAAAATGCGAACTGATGATCTCGCCAATCAGCTTTGAGGTATGGGGTGAATAATTTGAGGGCTTTATCATTGCACAATTGCCGGTTGCGATGGCTGCAACTAGTGGAACTAAGGTCAGTTGAAATGGATAGTTCCATGGTGACATAATCAGCACCACACCATAGGGCTCTTGATAAACGCGACTACTTGACAGGAACTGCGTAATCGGCGTCTTGACACGCTTTGATTTTGCTAAACGCTTTATATTTTTAAGCATAAATCCGATTTCTTCTAAAACAATGCCAATCTCGGTTGCATACGCTTCAAACGCCGATTTGTTTAAGTCCTTTTTCAGTGCCGCCATGATTGCCAGTTCATTCTTTTGAATGGCCTTTTTTAAAATATTAAGTTGTTTTTTCCTGAAATCAATACTTTTTGTTTCACCACTTAAAAAATATGCTCGTTGGTCATCGACTACTTTTTTTATTGAATCCATTTGATCACCTACCTCTTCAAGACCGGCGAAGGAACCGACCCGATTGTTTTATTTGCCTTCGACGCAAGCGTTGTTTTTCGTATTTGCTTTATTTCAAGTTTATCCGCATACATTTTCTGATCCACATGATGATAAAACCGGGTTATATTCGCCCAGGCCTCAGCCTCGTAAACATCCGTACCGATTGCCACTTCAAGGGGATACTCAAAATGGCTGGCGGCCCGTTTAAGCTGTTTTCTCAGCTGGAGAGAACTGAGCTTAACAACCGTTTCGGTGGTATTTTCGATCAAGATGGCAAATTCATCGCCACCAATTCGATAGCACACCCCCTCCGGCCTAAACGCCTCATCCATCATTGTAAAAAGGGTCTTAATGGCGACATCCCCAGCGGTATGGCCATAGTGATCATTGATGTATTTCAGTTCATTTAAATCCAGTAGTACCAGTCTAAAAGGTTCTTCTTTATTTCTGATTTTTTCAAAATCCCGTTCAAATGCCGCCCGGTTGTTCCCACCGGTTAAAACGTCTTTGTAGGCAAGGGTTTCATAAAGATCTCGCTCCTTCTGACTCTGAAGACTCCTTTTAAAATAAAGATAGGAATCCAGCAACAGCAAGCCAAAAAAGATAAGACTGCCGATTCTTAAAAAAATCGATGTATAGTCAAATTGGTTGGTAAAAAAGGCAATCCCTTCAAGCATAACACTAAGGAACAATACACTCATATATTTAAAAAATTGTATTGCATTCTGATTTTTTTCTTTAACAATCTCGGACACCATCAGCAGCACAAACACGATGACATTAAAAAAAATGACGAAATACATGAGGTTCATGATCTCAATAAATTCACTGAGCCCCCATCCCTGTAAGAGTATTTCGGTAATTAATAGACCCAGGTACAGCCCCGCCGTTACCTGCATCACCCGTTTGTCCCGTAGTTTCACAAAAATTGTTTCTTTCACATACAAAGAAAAAAAGCATCCCATCAACGGCACCATCAGGTAGCTGATCCCTCCGATAATGTATCGATTTCCTGTGAATAGTTGCAAAATTCTGGCCTCCGATAAAATCAGGACACTGGTTGATACAACTAGTAAACCTAAATAGAAAAAGCGATTGTCGGCGAGACTCTTTGAGAAAAAAGAAAAAACAATCGAAATCATCCCCATGATGAATAACACCAGAAAAACGACAAAACCGCTGAACCCCTGCTTAAACACATAATAAACCAGACTCGAATCTTCTCCCAGGATGACCTTATTAATATGACCTGAAAAAGCAGTTACCCCACTTTTTAACACCAGTTTTAAGGTTTTTCCCTGAAAACCGGAAGGAAGCTTGAACATCACCCAGGTACTCGCCGCCGGAACTGCTATTCCCCGGGCAACAGGTTTTTCCGCGCGATGGATTTCTTCGCCATCTAAATAAACAATCATATCCTGCATTGATGATCGAAGCAGCAGATAATTCATCTGATTGGCAACCTTTGGAAGTATTACTGAGGCCTCATACGTAGCACCCGGTTCAACCTCAAGGTCGACCGGCAGACTGACGCCCGACTCCTTCACTTCGTTATAACCGACTGTCCAGTTTTTAGAAAGGATTATCACATTTTCTCCAATAACACTAAGATCCTCATTACTGTGTACACTCGCTAAAAAGAGCACCGTCACAACAAAGATCAATACAACCGATATGACGACGCTCTTATTTCTTTTTTCTGTCTTTCTGAGTTCGCTTTCCATTCTATTCTCCTACTGAAATAACTAAATGACAGTGCATCTAACTAAATACTATAAATTAGTTGGCTGCATCTGTCAATATTGACTGCCCTAACTATTGCAGGAGTGCCTAGAATCTCGTTTTAATTCTTGATTATGGCTCTAAAAATCTTTCTACTGCGTCCGAAATTTACTGTTTCTCATATGGCACAACAAAGGTGAAACGGGTATACTTACCGAGCTCCGAGTCGATTGCTATTTCGCCACCGATCGCGCTGATTTCGGCATTGACTGCGGCCAGACCCACACCTCTGCCGGAATACAAATCGACGGTGTTTTTGGTTGAAAAGTCGTCCAGAAAAATCGTTGCCAGTCTTTGTTCCCGGGTGAGTGTTGCAAACTCTTCAGCTGAATAAATTTGCTTTTCCAGTGCTTTTTTCTGGATAATCTCCAGATCAATGCCCTTGCCGTCATCCGCCAGAGAGATTAAAAAGTGGTCGCCTTCATTTTTAAGCTCACAGGTAATTTCCCCGCATTCCGATTTTCCCGCGCCCTCGCGCTCATCCGGGTCTTCAATGCCATGGTCAGCCATATTACGAAACACATGAACCAGCGATTTCATAAAAGAAGCATAGCGATCTCTGTCAATAAACACATCATCCCCACTAATGATGATATCATCAATATCTTTGCCAAAACGATCCGCCAGCGTCTTTACATAATCATTATAATCCCTAATCAGGTCTTTTACATTAATGAAGAAAAGACTGTGAAATAGCTTAATAATCTCAGTTTGCTCTTCTTTTTGGAACACCGCCACAATTTTATTTTCGATTTCGGCAACCCGCTGCCGACTGACCGTCACGCGATCTTCATTTTCAAAATACTGGGCTCCCAGCGCCTCAGTAATAATTTCGCTATCTTTTTCTAACAGTTGATCGCAGTCAATCTGCTCAATAAATTTCCGGATTTCATCGTTAGTAATGGTTTTTATCCGGTTTTGCATCTCACTTAAAGCGTCTTCCAACCGATGTAAACCTTGGGAGGTGTGAAAAAGGCCATTCAGAGCAAAATCACCCTTCATGGTATGAACAATCCGAAAGACATACTGCAAAATTAATTGGGGGCTCTGCTTGTTATCCAATAGCGGCAAGACATCTTTTTTTATAAAGCTCTGCAATTCCTCGATGGACTGAGTAATTTCGCTTTTACTGCTGATGGCCCGGACAATCAGCTTAATATTATTTTTTTCTTCTATCGTTTTTAGCTCCAAGGCTTTTTTTTGCGTCACATCCGTCAGAATCATCATAATTGATTTCCCCGTCTCGTGGGGAATAATTTTATACTCCGTGTGAATATACCGCTCATGAATTTTTAATTCCGGCGGTAGGATCGACAGGTAAACCTTATTTTGTGTTGCATCACCACTGAGAAAGACATTTTCAAAAACATTTTGCATCATCCTGATACCGTCGGTGTCAACATAACGTTTAAGCACTTCTAAAAAAGGTTGCCGACCGATTGAAACGCCAAAAATACTATCACATTCCCGGCTGTATTCTTCAGAAATAAGCAGGTCATTGCCAAAGAAAAGAAACCCTTGTCCGGCATGATCCAAAAGATTCTTGATGGCGGCATTTTTTTGCTCAATCTCAATGCGATGCCGTTTCTCGGTTTCATGGGTTTGCTTTAAGATCCGCTGCTGAGCACTTAAAAGTTTGATTTCTCGTTCCTTGGTTTTAGACATTTCAATTAGAAACTCTCTGATATTAACAACCCCGGCATAATTTTTATTATCGAGAATCACGATAAAATCATAAATACTGTCCTGGTTTCTGCTCATGGCAATAAAACCAAGCTTAGCCATATCACAGCTTTTATCCACACAGGTCAGATCTGATTTCATCAGTAGGGTCACATCGCGGTCCATATACAAGGCATAGCCAAATTGGCTGCCTATTTTCTGGTAGAAATCGTTCCGCATCAAAATACCGATTGGTTGTTCGTCATTGACAATAACAACGCCTTCCGCTTCTTTGTTTTGTTCAAAGTAATGATGAATCGTGTTTCCCCTCTCCATCGCCGAAAAGGTTGGAACCGCCTGCGCCAGTTTAGCAATCGTTTCAATCATTAGATCTCTCGTCCTTCCAAAATCAAGCTAAAAATTAAGCTAATGCTTCTGCTATCGTCGTGATCACCTGATCATTGGCAAAAGGTTTGGTAATATAATTTTTAGCACCGGCATTAAGGGCCTCCAGAATCGTACTGCCTTTACCGAGGGCGGTAATCATCACGACTTTAGCCGCCGGATTAACTTTGATAATATTTTTTAAAACGGTAATGCCATCGACATCCGGCATGGTAATGTCCATCGTGACCAGATCAGGGGATAGGTCTTGATATTTTTTAAGACCCACCGCGCCATCACCGGCTTCCCCAATAATTTCGTGATTTGCTGTTTCCAATATTTTTCTGAGTTTTTTTCGGGATACTGCTGAGTCATCCACAATCAATATTTTAGCCATAAGAAACGCCTCCTCTTACTTATTTTAAAATCCTAGGGTGTTACTAACAGTTTTTTAGAACAAAATTTGGGCTGGTAGCCGCATACAGAAAATCGATTTTTCCAAAGCTTAAATAACAGGGAATCACGTACAGTGCTCCTGTTGGTTTTACCTCACCAGCTTTTTTTACTTCTGTGACCAGCAGATCCAGCTCAATCCCTCGATGGGCCAGTTGAGATAAGAATAACCCATTATGACAGTTCATAAATTCGCCCAACGCATCGATCGCCAGTTCGTTCATCCCACTAATCTCTTCTTCTGCATAAATACCAGCAAACTGTGCCAGCACTGTTTCCGAAGCTGCAAAACCGCTAAAGAAATTATACTCGCCTTCAGTTCCCTGAGTAACCAGATAATCATAGGCATAGGAATCCACGGTAACTGCGGCTTCCATCCGGATTTCATCATCGATAAAGCGGACAATATTTCTAAGGAAAAGTTCAAAATAGTCACGAAGTATTCGATCATCATCCCCTGATAAATTTTTTAGAAATATTTCTGCAATTTTCGTGATGTCATTGTTTTTAAGCACCTGGATCTCATCGCCAGTCAGCTTAGAATCTGCTTTGTATTGAAGCATCGCGTCTTCATATTGCCCCAGGGAAAAGATGCCCTTCTCAATAAGAAGCTGTCCCAATAAACTATTTGATTTTTTTTGGGCGTTTAGCAGTTCGACCACCTGATTTTCAATAAGGTACCCTTCCTCAATGGCTAATTCGCCAAATCTTTTATCCTTTGCTGCCTGAAGCTTATGGATTTTATCAACTTGCTCTGCATTCATATAACCAGCATCAATCGCCAGAACACCTAATTTCACCTTGACTGATTGCTGTTGTGCTAAAACCATTCTGAGTTCTTCTGGTTTGATTAAATTTTTCTCCAGAAGATAATTGCCAAAATACTGATTAAACATAAAAATTCCTTTCAATAACGATTTAAATAGTATCAACAGTCTGCGTACTAAAACAAAGAGTCGCTCATTAATAAGCAACTCTCCGACTGTGAATAAAGAATAACCCGCTTCTGACCATAATATTTCGATTGTACAGGGGGGCAATCAGAATATTATCAATCAGAGAGTGTTTATCGATCATTCTAAATTATTTATTCATCTTAGATTGTACCCGGATCATAACCCTCTTTAAAAGGCATTCCCGGTAATTTTTGAGTTAAGAATTGGTTAAATTTGTGTTAAGTGCCCTTTTCTCCAAATTTTAACCCTTTTTTAACCTTTTTAACAATTACCCAGGCTCATTGATGTGTTATGCTGTGTAACGATATGATCAAACCTTTAAAAATTAGAGCAGACCGCTCTTTAAATAGTTAAACCGATTAAAGGAGAAAGTGATGATGAAAAGACGAAGTATAAGTGTGGCCGTGGCTTTTATTTTAGGTGTTAGCTTATTATCCGGCTGTACCCAGAGTGCTGGTGCCGAGAAAGTGGATCTAAACAGCTTAAGTCTGGACGAAATTGTGACCGCTGCCAAGACCGAAGGCCGGGTCGATTCCGTCGGCATGCCCGATACCTGGGCCAACTGGGGTGAAACCTGGTCAGAGTTGAAAACGACTTACGGGCTGGAGCATTCCGATACGGATATGTCCTCGGCGGAAGAGCTGGCCGTTTTTGAATCCGAAAAAAATAATGCCACCAAAGATATCGGTGATGTTGGTCAATCCTTTGGTCCCGTTGCCGAAGAAAAAGGGCTCACGCAGGCCTATAAAACCAGCTATTGGGACAGTATTCCTGATTGGGCCAAGGATGATGACGGCGACTGGATTATTGGTTATTACGGCACCATTGCCTTTATTACCAATACCGCCCTGGTTCCAAACCCGCCGAAATCTTTTGCTGATCTTATGACTGGGGATTATGTTGTCGCCGTCGGGGACGTCACCAAAGCCTCCCAGGCCCAAAACGCCGTGCTGGCCGCAGCGATTGCCAATGGCGGATCTGAGAGCAATATTAAGCCCGGACTGGATTTCTTTAAAAAGCTGGCTGAACAGGGTCGACTGGACAAGGGCGAGTTGTCTTTATCCCGCCTCGAAAAAGGTGAGGTGGCCGTGGCTATTTTATGGGATTATAACGCCCTGGGTTACCGGGAGCAGTTTTTAACCAACAATCCCAATGCCGCCTTTGCGTTAAATGTCCCGGTTGACGGTTCGATTCAAAGTGGCTATGCTACCGTGATTAACGCCTATTCCAAGCGTCCTCATGCGGCGGCGTTGGCCAGAGAATATATTTTAAGCGACGAGGGCCAGATTAACCTGGCTAAAGGTTTTGCCAAACCGATCCGCAGCGACGTTGTTCTGCCGCAGGAAGTCGCCGCTAAAATGATTCCCGACGAACAGTATGTCAAGGCCAGAATGGTAAAAGACCGGGAAGCCTGGACTGCCACAACCGAAACCATTGGCACCCTCTGGCAGGAAGATGTCATGGCTTATGCCAAATAAAATAGCTTAAGCTTCCGAAATGGTATTGAATATCGTTTTAATATCATATTTAAAATTGTATTACAGCAAATTAAAATCGCCCTGAATACACGACCGTGTATTCAGGGCTTATAACGAGGGGAACGATGGGGAAAACAGTCTTTATCTTAGTGGATGGTTGCGGATTTGATCTGGCAACCGAAAATTTTGGATTTATGGAACATCTGGTGGAATCCGGGCGATGTGCCAAATATAAGGTCATGGGCGAGCTGCCCTCCAGCTCCCGGCCGATTTATGAGACCCTGTTTACCGGCCTTCCGGTTTGTGAACACGGGATTGTTAACAATCTGGTGGTACGCCACTCCCAAAAGGAGAACCTGTTTCGTTTGTGCCATCAAAATAACCTAGTAACCGCCGCTGCCGCCTATCATTGGATCAGTGAGCTTTATGTTAAAGCACCCTTTAACCCCTTAACCGATCGCCTGCAAATGGAAGGCGATGGCATTGACCATGGCATCTACTATTTTGATGACAGCTATCCCGATTCCCATGTTTTTTCAGATGGCGAGTTTCTAAGAACGCGCTTTGCGCCAGATTTTTTATTTGTTCACTCCATGAACATTGATGATGCCGGACATCATCGGGTTCTGGACCCGCAACGCTATCAACAAAAAGCCATGGAGATGAACGTGATCCTATCGAGCTTTATTTCAATCTGGATGGAAGCTGGCTATGCCATCGTTCTGAGTGCCGATCATGGTATGAATCGGTATGGTTTTCATGGCGGAAACACCATCGATCAGCGAACAGTCCCTTTATATATTTGTTCGCCCACTGTCAAAACAGGATTTTTTACCGATGAACCCATCTCACAACAGTTAATCGCGCCTTTACTGTGCAAACTGCTGATGATTAATGAAGGTCGCGAGATGCAGGATTTAAGGAGTCAGAAAATTGAATTTCTTGAGTCGTAAAAAAATCGACACCTACCTTTTAGCCTTGATTCCCTTTGTGCTGCTGACTCTGTTCTTTGAAATAATCCCCCTGGTCATGACGATTTTTCGTTCCTTTATGGTCGAAGGGGGCACAGGTATTACCCTGGATCACTACGTTGCCATTTTCACCAAGCCCCTTTATCAGCAGGCCATTGTCAACAGTCTGATCATCTCGATCGCTTCGGCTTGCGTGGGGATTGTGATTGGTTTCTTTGGAGCCAAGGCTGGAAACAGCACCGATTCCAAAACCAAAACCTGGTTTATGACGATTCTTAATATGACCTCAAATTTTGCCGGGGTGCCACTGGCTTTTTCCTACATGATTATGTTTGGCTCTACCGGCGTATTTGTCATCATCGGTTCAAAACTGGGGATTGATGCCCTGGCTCATTTTGATCTCTATACGGTAACGGGACTAGCTTTTATCTATATTTATTTTCAGATCCCGCTGGCGACCCTGTTACTGTTTCCGGCCTTTGAGGGAATCCGCAAGGAATGGATTGATTCGGTAAAACTGCTGGGTGGATCGATGTGGGAATTCTGGAAATCTGTGGGAATCCCGGTGCTGACACCAGCGATTCTGGGAACCATGAGTGTTCTTTTTGCCAATGCTCTGGCTGCCTATGCAACGGCTTATGCCCTGCTGCAGAATAATTTCTCGTTACTGCCAATCCGAATTACCGAGCAGTTTGTGGGCGATATTGTCCAACGACCGGCCTTCGGGTCAGCCCTTGCAGTCGTCATGATGCTCTTGATGGTACTCGCAGTGCTGCTCCAGAATTACATGGTAAAAAAACAGGGAGGCCGAAATCAATGACTGAAAAACCAAACAGTAAGCCGATTATCCTGTTGATTTGTTTTTATCTGATCTTACCAATTTTGATGACCTTTATCTATTCCATTTGTATGGAATGGCGGGATATTCTCCCCCATGGCCTGACCTTCCGGTATTATATTGAAATTTTTACCGATATGGAGTTTCTGATCGCCATTGTTCGCACCATTATTATTTCGGTGGTACCGGTAGTAATTTGTACGGTTACTGTACTCCTGGCGATGTATGTTATTTTACTTTATTTACCGGGGCTTGATAAATACATGCAGATTCTCACCATGATCCCTTATTCTATTCAGGGAGTCATCTTATCGATTGGGGTCTTGTCACTCTATGCCAATGCACCGATGCCTCTGTCTAATCGTTTTGTGATGCTGACCGGAACCTATTGTATTATCATTTTGCCTTATATTTATCGGGGTATCAAGAATTGCATGACAACTATCAATGCCAAGAATTTAATCGAGTCGGCCCAGATTCTTGGTGCCAGCAAAGCCTATGCCTTTATTTCGATTATCATCCCGAATATTTTATCCGGCATTAAGGTGTCGCTGATGTTATCCATGGCGATTATTTTTGGCGATTTTGTGGTGGTTAATATTATTGGCGGAAACTATTATCAGACGGTTCAAATCTATCTCTACCGCGCCCTATTCCGATCCGGTCAATTGAGTAGTGCCATCATCGTTGTCCTGTTTCTCATCACCATGGCCTTGTCAGCCGGTGTATATGCCTATAAAAAGCCACATCATGACCAGGAGGAAATTTAAATGGCAACCATTGAATTAAAAAACATCAATCACTTTTATGGCAAAAATCACGTTTTAAAAAATCTTGATCTGGTCATTGAAGCCGGGAGTTTTGTGACCCTGCTCGGACCTTCCGGGTGCGGCAAAAGCACCTTACTGCGGGTGCTTTCTGGTCTGGAAACCATTTCGGATGGCCAGATTATTTTAGGTGGCCAGGACATCACCCATAAAGACCCCAAGGATCGGGATATCGGGATGATTTTTCAGCAATACAGTCTGTTTCCCAATATGACTGTTCTGGAGAACATCCGTTATGGACTCAAGCTTAAAAAAATGAAGCCGGAAATCATTGATGAAAAAGCTCGCAATGCCATCCAGATGGTGGAACTTACAGGAAAGGAGCACCACTATCCGGCTCAGCTTTCCGGCGGCCAGCAACAACGGGTTGCCATTGCCCGGTCCATCGTAACCAAACCCAAGGTGCTGTTACTGGATGAACCCCTAAGCGCCATTGATGCCAAACTGAGGCGTTCACTACAAGCCCGGATTAGAGAAATTCATAACGAAATGAAGATCACCTCCGTTTTTGTGACCCATGACCAAAATGAAGCGATGATTATGTCGGATGTCATTCACCTGTTTAACAATGGCAAAATTGAGCAATCCGGAAAACCCTTTGACATCTATACGGCACCAAGCACCTATTTTGCAGCAGAGTTTATGGGTAATTACAATATTATTCCCGGCCAGGTCTTTTCAACTATTTCCGGCGAAGATTATCCTGATGGACAAAAAATCGCCATCCGTCCGGAAACAGTGGAAATCTCGTCCGAGCCCCATGCGTTTCGAAACGAAGCCTATCAGTTCACTGGCATCATTAAAGAGCACACCTTAAGGGGTAACATTTTAAGCTATACGATCAAGGCTAATGGGCTCACCCTAAAGGCGGATGTTTTGTTTCGCAGCTTTAAGTTATTTGATGATCACACGACGGTTAATCTACTGATTGAAAAGCGTAATTGTCTTAAGATTTGAGCGGATTTGAGATTATTAAATAAGCCCTATATGAACCCCAATAATAAAGTTGAGACCGCAAGAAAACCAGGTCCTGTATAGATTTCTCCAATAACAACACATACTACGGCCGCGAATGGCAATTCCGACCGCATTAATGTGAGAATACCTTTTTTTTAATTTATCATCCGGCCCCTCATATTTACGCGTTTTAGTTATCAAATAGATACCAATAGACAATTTGTGCCAATTGCTCCTCATATTCTCTTTTGTCGACATCTTCCGGTAGTTTAGCCATTAATTCGGAGGTGCCCTGAACCAGAAAATAAGCCATTTGAGACATCACCAGAGGATTGGCGGTGCGCTTTATGACATGGGGACTATCTTTACAGAAGTCATAAATTCCGGTTATTATTTTGTCATAGAACGCGCCGATAATTTTGTTTAATTCAGGATTTGCCAGGAGAATACTGTCAAAGTCCTGAAACATAACCTGATTTTCAAACGCATGATCCATGCCATTATGAACGTATTTTATAATCGCCGCTTTGGCATGATCCGGCTTCTCATTGAGATTTTGTGTCAGTTCGCATAAATCCGCAACATTTCTTTCCAGATGGATGATCATAATCTCCTGAAAAATGCTTAATTTATCCGGAAAATAATTATAAAAGCTGCCGGTTGCAACCCCGGCCTCCTTGGCAATTTCTTTGGTATTGGTATGATAATAACCCTTCACATTAAACAAGTGTTTTGCCGCTTTTAATATTTTTTGTCGATTTAAAATGGTTCGCTCCTGGATTTTCTTTTCTTTCTCCATTTTCCTACCCCTGCCTTCTCTATAAACATCCTCTAACTCTTCTTAAGGATAGTCTGAAAGTGATTATTTTGCAAGATCTTGTTAAAAATGAACTATCGTTCATTTTTTTTATTGACAATCGATTTATGATAACCTATACTGATTATAAAAGTGAACTATATTTCATTTTTAGGAGGTTGATATGAAAGCAGAAAAATTATTCAATAAAAATTTCGTTATTATTGGCATCGGACAATTCATCAGCATGTTTGGCAATGCCATGCAGCGCTTCGCCTTTTCACTTTACATTCTTGATCTTACCGGCTCGGCCGCGGTGTTTTCCCTGATTATTTCGCTATCCATTTTACCGGCCATTTTCCTGGCACCGATTGGCGGTGCGATTGCCGACCGGATGAGTAAAAAACGGATGATGGTCGTCCTCGATTTTTGTTGCACCATTATCATTGCTTTTTTTGCTGCTTTCATTTATGGCAATGACCAGCAAATCCTCTGGATCGGGATTCTCATCTTTGTTTTGTCGATTATTAACAGTGTTTATGAGCCCACTGTCCGGGCCAGCATCCCCAGCGTCATTGCCCCTGAACATTATAATGCTGGAAACAGTATGATCAGTCAGATCAGTGCTCTAACGATGTTACTCGGTCCCATCTCAGCGGGATTCTTGTATGGGATCTTGGGGCTTAAGGTTATTCTGATAATTAATATGATCAGTTTTTTTGTTTCTGGTGTAATGGAATTGTTCTTAACCATCCCTTTTAAAAAAAGCAAAATGAACGCCTCGCCACTTGTGACTTATGCCAAAGATATTAAAGCAACGCTTAAATTCTTATCTCAGGATAAACCCTTTGTTTTATACATCTTGTTTATGGCAGCCGGAATCAATCTTTTTATGACCCCACTTTATACGGTGGGTGTGCCCTATGTCGAAAAGATTATTCTGGGGGTATCCGATCAACTCTACGGCATCTCTGAAGGCCTACTGGGAATGGGGATGATTATCGGAGCTATCTTTTCGACAGTTGTTGCTAAATATAATCCTTTTGAAAAGCTGCATCGGCTCTTTATCCTTATGGGCATTGGTATTCTGGGGATGGGTTTGAGTTTAACCCCCTGGCTACTTGGTAGCACTCCACCGCATCTGACCGCTTATATCCTCTTTACCCTGTTCGGATTTATACTGATGTTTTTTGTTGCCAATGTCAACATCCAGGCGCTGACCTTTATTCAGCTGCAGGTCCCCCAAAATTTAATGGGTAAAACCATGGCCCTGACCACCGCTCTATCCACGGCTTTTATGCCCATTGGACAAATTATTTTTGGCCAGCTCTATGATAAATTGAGTTCTGGTTTAATTGGAATTTATCTGATCATCACCGCTTTGACCTTTGGTGTCGCAAAAATCCTCCAGTACATGAATGCCTGTCGCTTGGAGATCGAACACGCTTAAGCAATTTAATCGTGAATGTGCTTATACCTATAAAGACGCAAAAACGTAGTCTAAAGATATTAACGCCATACCGCCGATGCCAGTCTCATATTTACTCTGCTGCACGATATCACGCAACTTTTTTAGCGATATCAATGAGCACCCCCAGCACTCCTTTTTTTCTCACCAGAAAAATCATCGGCAGAATAATCATCAATGCTCCAAAGACGACAATCAGCGGGGAAAAACCAGTTTCTACCATAAATTTGGTAACGTCATCCCCTTGTGGTACTTCTGTAAATATACTGCAAATGGGCACCAGAATCCAAGCAAATACAGAAGCAATACTGATCAGCGAAAACATGAAATAGAATTGATGATAGAGCATTCCCTTCTGGGTTCGTCGATAAAAAAACAACAGCAAAAAACAAACGATAATCGGGAATAATGCTCCTGCCGCATGAAACAAGGCAAATTGAAAGCGGTTAAACACACCGCCTTCATAAGCCATACTAGCACTCAGAATGCTAAATTTTGTGATTTTTGCTCCACATGCCAATGCTACCAGACAATGTCCTGCTTCATGCAAAGTGATATAAGTTACGACTGCAATCACCGTGGCTAGTATTGTTGATAAGACATACTTTGTTTTGATATTCATTTCCAATTCTCCTGACTTTGACATTCAGTCTCAATACCCAAGTCAATTTTTTTGACCTGTGGGCATAATTATTTGAAATATAATCTGTTATTAATTTTGGGGGGATTACCATTTTAAGCAGTCTGGCCATTTTTCAGTTTCCACAAAGGTATCCACCAGTACATTCGCATTTTTAATGATCGTCTGGTCAAATTCCAGATAATTTAACAAGGCAATGGCATTTTTTGTTTGCGCCGGGCCAGCGTGTAGTTGATAATCAAAAAGAATGGTTTCATCGGTGATGGTCTCCTGAAAATGATAATTATTATAGGTTTTCGATAGAATATTGGTGAGTTCGATGTCATGGGTAGCAATCAGACACAGACAATTTTTCTGGTCAAGATAATTAAGGATTGCTGATGAGGCTGCAATCCGTTCAATGGTATTCGTGCCTTTTAGTATTTCATCAATAAAACAAAGGCAGGGATGATGGCTCACCTGATCAAGGGTCCGCTTCAGCGATTTGATTTCCGCCATAAAGTAACTGTCGCCAGTCAATATATCGTCTCGCACGGCCATGGACGTAATCGGCAGACAATGGCAAAGAGAAAAACTGCTAGCCGTACAGGTGTAAATGGTTTGAGCAAAGATACTGTTAATGGCCAAGGCCTTAACAAAGGTCGATTTTCCCGACGCGTTAGACCCGGTGATTAAACTGTTTTGACTAAGGTCAAAATCATTGGGGACCGGTGATTCTAACAGTGGATGATATAAATCAGTGGCGACAACGTTAAACGACTCTGAGAAGGATGGGGTCACAGTACCCGACAAACTTTTGCGAAAAGAAGCCAAAGCGATGGATATATCCAATTCGCCGATATTTTGATAAATGCGGTGAAAGGCTTCTTTATTTTTGGTCACCAATGCAATGGCTTTGTTATAAGTCCTGAAATCATAGAGTGTCATAATCTTAAAATATTCCAGCAATATATCAAGATCAGAACCCGCTCCCATCATGATTCCCGAGAGTTTGCCAGCGAGAAATTTGAAGGGTTCATTATCTTCCCGGATTTGTTCGAGAATCTCTTTTAGTCCATCGCTTGTTTGATACGCCAATAAGCGATTGCAACATCTGAGTATGGCCGATAAATACTGAATGACCAATAAGTTTTTTGCAATTTCCTTTTTAAAATAATAATAAACGCCACCGTTGGTTATGAGCGAAATAATTAGGCCTACCAGTCCAATCATTGGATTGATCAGACAAACCCCAGCGCAGAAAAATGGAATAACCGTTAGAATCGTATAAACTGACGGATTTTTTAATGCTTTTAGCTGACTTTCAAAAATCAATGCCGAAACGTCATTGTAGTTTGATCGGCCCAATTTAGAAAGAATGATTTGAATTTCCAGCCGTTCTTTGGGATTGTCCTCAAAAAAAGCAATTATCTTCTCTCTCGCCTTAAGCGGTTTATCATCCCATCTTGGCTCATGAAGCGTTGCATACAGCACCTCATCACCAACGGAGGACAAGCAGGTGTTCAACCGTTTAAAGACATCGTCCATGTCCAGATCACTCCAGGTTAATTCGTCAATGGCTACATCAATGGTTTCATATTTGCGCTTTCTATCCCAATAATTGGATACACTTCCCCAGATATCCGGATCAAAACTGCTTGGCGCCTTTCCAAAGGCATTTATTAAGTGTTTCCTTAAATTTTTTTCGGCTTTTCTTTTACTAATTAGACTAACAACGAAAATCGCTATGATGCCAATAGCGATAAAAAACAATATCTCCATTTCGACTCCTCACGTTCTGGCCTTTCTGTAATAATATCCGGTGACTGTCAGAAAAGCCTGCGTTTACTATAACGCTTCATTTATTCAATGTCAAATGCGTCTTTATTTTTCGACCAGACCGGAAGGCCGCTATTGCTTTATAAAGACAATTACTTATTTAGATGCAATTTTAAGTGCTTCATTTTTGCTTTTAGCAAAATAAAAGCATAACAAACCCCAAACTATCCTTGAAAAATAATATTTATTGGCTATAATATTAAATATGGTTAAAATATAATCCTAAATTTACAGAATGTGAGAAAAAATGAATAATCCGAAAAATGCTTCAAACGATAGCACCTCTAAACAAAAATATCTGGGTGATCGAGGCCTGCTGGTTTTCCTGGTTTTCTTGAGCGCTTTTGCGCCGCTGTCAACTGACCTTTATTTGCCAGCCCTACCCACCATGACCACCTATTTTAATGTGCCTGGCTACCTGACCAACCTGACCCTGATCCTATTTTTTATTTTCTTTAGTGTGGGGATGTTAATTTGGGGACCGCTCAGTGATAAGTTCGGCCGCCGACCGGTGTTACTGGTGGGCGTTACCGGCTATGCCATCGCTGGCCTACTCTGTGCCGTTTCAGGCAACATTTATCAGCTTATTTTTTTCCGGGTCTTACAAGCCATTGGCGGCAGTTCGGCCAGTGCGGTGGCCACAGCCATTGTTAAAGATGTCTACCTGGAAAGAAAACGGGAAAAAACACTGGCCATCGTTCAGTCGATGGTTATCATTGTTCCGGCTGTTGCTCCCGTGATCGGGGCGCTGCTATTGACCCTTACCTCCTGGCGGGGAATCTTTATCATTCAGGGCCTACTTGGTATCATCATTCTTCTGGGTTCAATCGCCTTTCAGGAAACCATTGAAAAACGGGGTTCTGGAAGCATTCTACGTACCCTGGGGCGACTGGGGGTGGTGCTTAAAAATCCGGCCTTTACGTCCCTGCTTTTTATCTTTTCCTTATCTAGCATTTCAGGGTTGGCCTTTATCTCATCGTCCTCCTACATTTATCAAAATGATTTTGGCGTTAGCAGCCAGATTTACAGTTACTTTTTTGCCTTTAACGCCCTGGCCATGATGTTAGGTCCACTAATTTATATCAAACTGTCCAACCACTTCAAACGCTTTTCGATTATTAATCTTTGTTTTGGTATCACCATTTTAAGCGGTCTGGCTATTCTTCTGTTTGGGCAAAGCAATCCCTTTATCTTTGCCCTGGCATTATTTCCGGCAACCCTGGCCAGCAGTTGCGCCCGGCCGCCCAGTGCCTATCTGATGCTCGATCAGCAAACCGAAGATGCCGGTTCAGCCTCTTCACTGATGGGGTCTTTTGCCACCATTATGGGAAGCCTGGGGATGATTATTATTTCCTTTAACATGGACAACCTGATCCTCATCATCGGATCACTTAACATCATCTTGGGGCTGCTTTCGGGCGGACTATGGCTGGTAGTCACAAAAACGCCGCTACTTAGCAAAATCAGAGAAGCCTGATTTATTTCTTTATCGCTTTTACGTCACCTGAAAAAACCCTTATCCGACACTATTGTGGATAAGGGTTTTTCCTATGCTTTTTTATGCGCATTCAAAATTTCTTGTTGTAATTCCGGATTGATTGCTGAAATCTCAAACTCCGGTTGGCCCAGATAAAAGCCCTGAGCGTAATCAACGCCCATTACAATGACAGTAGCCAGGTCCATTGCGTCTTCAATCCCTTCTGCAATCACCTTAACTCCTTTTTTACGACAAAAATCAACCAGATTAGCAACCAGATTTTGTTTGTCAACATTACAATGAATACCCTGAATCATCTCCATGTCGATTTTTATGATATCCGGTAAGAGCGATAAAATCCGAATTTCGTTAGAATAACCGCTACCAAAATCATCCAGTGCAATCTGCATGCCACTATTTTTGATATGAGCAACCTTTTTTAATAAACTTTCAGGACTGCGACCATCTTCTTCCGTCATTTCGATTACCACATTTTTAAAGTGGTGACTATAACGGGATGTGATTTTTTCATTCGCCTCGTTGCTCAGTACCTGACTGGGAATACTATTAATAAATATTTTACACGCTCCAAATTCCTGAGCATGAGCTTCAATTGTTTCAAATGCCATCACAATAAGCATCCGTTCCAGCTGTGCTGATTTTGACTGGGCGGCAGCAACGGCCAGAATTTCAGCAGGATTTTTAAAATTATCCAGCAATGGCCGCATTAAAAATTCATATCCTAAAATTTCGCCGGATTTCAAATCAATAATCGGCTGAAAGGCAAAGCGAATCAGTTGTTCATCCAATAGTCGATTGATCGCCTCGCGATTTTCCAGCAGATAGGACATCTTTTGATAATATTCCCGATTAAATTCAAACAAGCGCCCTTTTTCCTTGTGTTTTGCCTCATACATCGCAAAATCTGATAGTTTTAACAAATCCATCACGTCAGTTGCGTCCTGAGGATACCAGGCAACCCCCGCTGAAAAACGGATCTGGTTGTCACTGCCATCCGATGTGGTTAGACAGAATTGCTTGCCATAATTATAGAGATTTTTTAGAATCTTTCGAACTTCCTCCTGATTGCCGCAATTATGCAAATAAATGGCAAACTCATCTCCTGAAATCCGGGAAACAATGCCGTTATATTGTTCGAAATACCGGAAGATTTCACTGGCCCGAATAATCAACCGATCCCCTACATCATGACCAAAATTATCATTAATGTATTTAAGATTATCCAAATCGATGAAAATCATGGCCCCGATTTCATCTGGCTTTTCTTTGATTATTCGACTGGTCTCCCGTTTCAAAGCAGTATTACTAAACAAGCCCGTGAGCGCATCATAATCCAACTCATTGGTTAAACGCCGTTTTTCTTCGATATCTTCTGTCACATCCTGGATCACACCAACCACACCGTTGGGTGATTTAGCCTCTAAAATACGAAGCCAAAGCTGTTTCTTGGTGTAGTCATCATAATACGCATAAATGTTTTCCTGATCTTCCACCGGTTGCTGAGTCAGTTTCTGATAGTATTTACTCCAGTCGGCCTGGGAAATTTGACTGCCGGGGTCCACATGCAGCAGCCAGTATAAAAAGTCCGTGAAAATTACCTGGTTGTTACTATCTAGAACTTCGTAACCACCAATTGGCAATAAACTGAGTTCTAAGATTTTAGAGGTAGTTTTAGAAACATTCTTTAGTCTTTGATTTAGCAATTGAACGGCCGAGGTCAGATCATCCACTTCAAGCATTCCGGTTGGTTTGAAATAAATTTCGTCGTAAGGCGACAACTCCCGAACATATTTTGATAACCGTGAGATTTTGCGGGTGAAAAAGTAGACCAGTACAAAAACCGCCGTGAATGCCAGCAAGGTGGTGAGCAAAATACTATAAATCAACTTCTCCTGTACCGTTATTGAATTTTCTCGTAATACTTCGCTGGGCACAAAACAGGCTAAGCTCCAGTTTTGATCAGCAAAAGGAGAGTTGTCGCTATAAACCTTCAATTCCCGAATTGAACAAACCATCGGTCCCAACTCGTTTAACATAATTTCAAAGGTTCCTTCATTTTTTAGTGGCTTTAATTTCAGCTGCTCGCCACTTTTTAAATAAGTTTCTGCCAATACCCCGCCGGGAATAAACCAGTCAAGATTCAAGACTTTATCCTCTAATCCCGCGATAACATAGAAGCTGTTAGGATAAAGAAGGTCCGAATCCGGCAGATACTGTTGAGAAAAATAAGGCATATCAATTTCGATCCCAACCACCCCATAGCCGTTCCCATTTTCGTCTAAAATAGGAAGGGTATAACTAACCACTTGTTGACTGTCGTTTAGCAGATCCCGGGGCGTTGACCAATAGCCATAGCGTTCCATTTCAGCATTTTTAAACTGGCTACTGGCCCAGATTGGCTTTTCATAAAAATCAAATGCGCCATTATACTCATCTGATCGCATCTCCAGATCCCAACGGATGCTGGTTGCCATAGTATAGTGTTTGGAAACCGCAATCGGTCCAATTTCAAGCAAATAGTTTGACATCCTACCGCTATCCGGGGTGGGATTGCGAATATAAACCGCCGAATGAGCAGAAGGATCCTCTTTGTTTGAATTGGATCCGTTTAAAACAAAAAATGCACCCGTTACCCGATTCTCTTTTAAGATTGAAACCAATGTCTCGCTGGCCAGCATAGCCGCCTCATGATACGAATCATCATCAAGATACAAGCGCTCTGGTGAACGCTCCTGTTCTTGCGATAATAAAGTTAGTTCTGAACTCAATTGTTCGGTCTCGTCAGCCATATTTGCAATTGTCTGACCAACCGATGAATTAAATGTTTCCATCCGGGTTTTTGTCGTATTACTTAGCAAACGGACCGCTTCCGCATCCAGCATGGAAAACACCTGGGATACCCATAGGGCCAATAATAAGGCAACGCTTTGAAAGATCACAATCAAAGCCAGTAAAATATTCAACTGTCTACGGAGAGTCCAGGTTTTTTTCATATACTTTTCCTTATCAGATGATTTTTATGGCTTAAATTTCAGTATAGGATATCCCCAGTTCATCAAGTTGGCTACGAATAGTTGAAAGCCATTCTTCGAACTGGGCATTTAGATCCAATTGCGCTAATATTTCGTCCTCTGACAACCCCTGTGCCTTTAATGTAGCGGCATTCTGACGTCCGGATTCGCCCATGGCCTCCAGCGATTTTTCCAGAATGGTTCGCACCTCATAGCTTCCATTAAAAGGTAATGAGGCATAGGTATCCCTTTCCATAATCTGATTTAGGGCAATGTCATAAACTGCAGCAATATTTTTTTGGGCGGCCCCGCCTGCCCGCATATTTCCCAGCGATGCCTTAAAATCCGCATTTTCGTAAGCAGCCGTTTGTACCGGTAAGTAGCCAGTAGTCATGGCAAACTCAATATTCCGGGCTTCAGAGGTGAACCATTTCAGAAAAACAGCTGCGCCTTCCTGTTTTTCCGGCGTTGAATTTGCAATACTCATCCCTGCCCCCTGCTGTATCGCATCTGGATTTCCCCCTTCAAAGACCGGATAAGACAGGGCCAGAAAGTCAATTGGGGCCTGGGTATTATCTTTTTCGATCCAAGTTGGAAAATAAGCCGCGCCCGACGATGAACCCACGTAGGCTACCAGATCGCCGGCTTTAATGTCGTCTGAGCGAAATTTACCGACGGCGTTAAAATACCCTAAGCTCATTGCGCCATAATAAGTATCAAAGACTTTTTTCATCACTTCCCGATTCAAAACCATCTGCTGATTTTCTCCATCAATGACTTCTACCCCCAATTGCTTATTGCCGATAATTACATAATTAGCAACCGAATCAATGCCAACCATGCTTTTCCCATCCCAGATGGTTTCTGGCGTCAGGTTATCCGTCCATTTGTAATAGTCCCGGGATGCCTCATAAACCCCTTCCCAGGTATTTAGCTTATTTGCATCTCCTCCACCTTCCAAGACAAATTTGTTCCAGGCCGTTTCGTTGACATAAAGCAGCTCGGTACTTTTTACAATCGGAAGAACTAAGAGCTGATCGCCATCGAACAAGCCATCATTTAAAAATTCTTCCACGTACAGGGCCTTCTCCTCTTCTGATAAGTAAACGTTTAGATCGCATAGCTTTCCGAGTGCATTAATTTCTAACGCCTTGTCCGGATAACAAGAAAACAATTCCGGCATGGCTTCGGCATTAATAACCCCTTTCGCTGAATCAGTAACGGCTTTTTCCAGCTCAGCAATACTACCTTTAGCCACGGTATTAATTACCACCCCTTTTTCGGAGCCCACGCTTTTGTTAAAGGTGTCCGCAGCTGTTTCCAGGGCGATCTTATTATCTCCGACATAATAGTGCCATAGGGTAATGGATACCGGATTCTTGGGATCCAAGGCGGTTTTTGTTCCTGTTGAACAGGCCGTCAGTAGCATTAACAGCCCCATTGCCAGACAAACCAGTTTAATCATTCTTTTCATTTTCTCACTCCATTCCTTTAATCTAAACACATGCTTAATAATTATCAGCTGACGATTGATCGTTCAACTTGTTTTTTGATTGGATGATTCCTCTGTATTTTAACAGAGGTTCAGCTGAAAGAAAAGATAATAAAACAATACCTCCTTCCATCAATCGTATTTCTGCTTCATTCTTATTACTCATTAAGACCTAAAAGAAGCTCCGACAATATATCAGAGCTTCTTAGCTTTAAATCATATTTACGCTTAGAACATATCGCCGACTGACCGCTTTTCTTGCTGCCGGCAGGGCTTTATCCGTACCAAAATTGATAGTCCCAATGAAGAATACACCAGAAAATTATCGAAGGCCGCCTCAGCTGGCTGGATTCAAACGTATTTCGAGACCAACATCACCCACTGACGTGGTCATACAGCATATCTTCTGCAGGCTATAGTCGGCGTTTTCTTTACCCATTCCCTGAACCGGGGGGAGAATATCGCAGGTTAGATTTTTTTCCGAAAGAATCGTCAACACGTTGCCGCTGATTATGTTGGCAATCTCCGAAATTGCCGAAATCACAAACTCATCGACCGCATCAAATTCCATATTGCTCATGATTTTTACCATCCCCAGTGATGTCTCATGGGGAAACCGATAAATCACTTCTCCCTTTAAATCCCCAATCACACCGATGACAATATCCAGCTCGCCGTTACACTCGAAGCGTTCTACCAAAGCATCGGTAACGTCTGTAAGATCCATCATTAGTCCAAAAACATTGCTGGTAGCCTCCAGAAAAGAATTGTAAACCTGTGTCTGCATCACTGTTGTCCTCCCGTCTCCAAGACATAATTGGCAATTTTCTGATCTTCTGAAGCAACGTGATTGATCAGCCACGCCAAAAGTTTCCCGGCAAACTGCTGCATTAATTGTTCATCAAAGCCGCTTTTTTCATACTGAGCAGAAACCGCCAACACATAATTAACCATATCTGCATGAATCTGCTTATGTGCCTCATAGCCGGGATAGCCAATCTGTTGTTGATAGACTTCTTCATCGCGAAAGTGCTCCACCACATAAGCCTTCATAAATTCCAGGGTTTCATTGACCTGTTCGATCTTCGTGTCCCAGGACTCCGAAGAGCGGACCGTCTGCATAAAGCTTTCAACCCGATTAAATAACTCCCGATGCTGGGTGTCCACTACAGTCACACCCAACGCGTACTTATCTTTCCAAAGCATAAAATAAATCCTTTCTTAATTGCGTCTCATTCTGATTTATATAGTATAGCACTTTCGTTTTAAAATTTGCAAGTTTCTTTCAATATTGTCCTAAAAAGATTTTTCGCACTTGACTCTCCCCGTAGGGGAGGCCCTATACTTCAACGTGAAGTAAGAACTTGGAGGTATAAATGGAAACATGTATTGAAGTAAAAAACCTGACCAAACACTATCGTAACCGGGTAGCCGTCAACAACCTGAGCTTCTCGGTTAAAAAAGGCGAGGTCTTTGGTTTGCTCGGACCCAACGGTGCTGGTAAGTCGACTACCATCGATTGTATTCTGGGTCTTAAACCCTTTGACACCGGCTCGGTCGCGGTACTGGGATTAAACCCGGTTAAAGCCCGCAAACATCTTTTTGAGCGGGTGGGGGTTCAGCTCCAATCCTCCAGCTATCAGGGCAATATCCGGGTTGGTGAAATCTGTGAGGAAATGGCCGCACTTTATCAAAACCCTGCCAATTACAACAGTTTACTGACTCAGTTCAAGCTGGATCAGTATGCCCGCCAGCCGGTTGCCAAACTGTCGGGCGGTGAAAAACAAAAGCTCTCAATTCTGTTAGCGCTCATACCACAACCAGAGGTCATCTTTCTGGATGAGCTGACCACCGGACTGGACACTGAAGCCCGGCGGAGTGTCTGGCAGGTGCTTACTGATTTAAAGGAAAAAGGGCTCACCATCTTTCTCACCTCCCACTACATGGATGAGGTGGAAGCCCTATGCGACCGGGTCTGCATTATTAATCAGGGCCACGCGATCGTGACCGATACGGTTTCCCGGCTGATTCAGAATAGTCCCCATCAACGGCTGGAAGAAGCCTATCTGTGGGTCATGAAGGAAGGAGTCGCCTGATGAAAAAATTTCTTACCTTGTTTAAAATTGAGGGTAAACTGAACCTGCGAAGTATCGACGGGATCTTTTTTGGTGTCTGCATGCCGCTCGGCATTATGCTGCTAATCGGCTTGATTGCTGGCGACAATCCGGCGACGGATGGGGCCGGGTATACGCTGGTGGAAAGTTCCTTTGCCGCCCTGGTTGCCGTAGCCATCTGCGCCACTGCTTTTATGGGGATTCCGCTAACCATTGCCGATTACCGCGATAAAAAAATTCTCAAACATTTTTTTGTAACACCGGTCAGCCCAATGATGTTATTATGGACCCATGCAGTCATTTGCATGTTGCTTTCGATTGTCTCTGCCCTACTAATTTACGGCGTTGCCCGGCTCTTCTTCGGGTATCAACTGATTGGTTCACCGCTTTTCTTTGTGGGCTCTTACTTTCTGGTGATGGTGTCGATGTACAGTTTGGGTCTGCTGATTGCCAGTCTGTGCCGGACTGTTAAAATGGCCAACCTGGTTTGCAGCGTGGTTTATTTTCCGATGCTTTTTTTATCCGGGGCCACCATCCCCTTTGAAATCTTCCCCGAACCGCTTCAGTTCGTCGCTGGATTTCTGCCCCTGACCCAGGGGATCAAACTGCTAAAAGCTTCATCGCTGGGGCTTGAGGTGAATCTTTTAGTACCGCTACTGGTTTTATTTGGTGCTCTGATTCTGGGCATCCTGCTATCGATGCGATTCTTCCGTTGGGAATAAGAAAGGAAAAGCAATGAACGAAACCTATCAATGTGAACGAAAAGAAAATACGATCTATTATAAAATCGGGCTGTTTTCAAAAATGAACCGGGTCACCATCAAGGCGTTGCGTCATTATGACGAGATCGGGCTCTTAAAACCGGCTGCCATAGAAAAATTTACCGGTTACCGCTATTACACCTCTGAGCAGCTGCCGCTTCTCCATCAGATTCTGGCACTGCGGGAAATGGGTTTCACCCTGGACGAAATAAAAAAAGTCCAGGGCGGCACCCCGGAGAAAGATCTGCTGACGCAAAAACGACTGGAACTGCTTAAAAGAATCGCCCAGGATACTCTGCGGCTGTCTCAGGTAGAGTCTTATCTGGTTAAAAATGATGGTGAATCCGCAGGCTATCATGTTATTCTCAAAGAGCTGCCGCAAGTGATTGTAGCATCCTTACGCACCACCATTCCCAATTATGACGCCCTCTTTTCGGTGGTTCCGCCAATGGGGGCTGAAATGGAACGACTCGGCTGTGTCTGCGCGGTCCCTGAATATTGTTTTAATATTTATCATGATGGTGAATACCGCGAAACCGATGTCGATGTGGAAATTTGTGAAGCGGTCACCGCAGTAAAAGAAGATTCTGAGATGCTTAAATTCAAGGTCATTGATCGGGTCAAAAATGCGGCCTGCGTGCTTCACAAGGGCCCTTACGAAGGGTTCCCCAACGCCTACAACGCCATCCTTAAATGGCTGGAACGCAACGGCTATGAAATCATCGATCATCCCCGGGAATCCTACATTGACGGGGCCTGGAACAAAGATTCAGCCGCGGACTGGCTGACCGAAATCCAGTTTCCAGTAAAAAAAATTAATTGAACGAACATTCAGGCCCATAACTTTTAAGCCTTATTTTAGTCTCCCGCCGTCAAATTGTGTTCCCTATCTGCCATGATTGGAGAACACCCGGACAGTTAGCGGCCTTTTTCACTTATCCCAAACGCAGTTTTTAACGCCTTAACCCGCCGCATCAGACTTTGTTTGACAATCTCGCTGTCTTCGGCAATTTCAAATCCATGAATGGTACCGGTCGTCTGGTTGAGTTCAACGGGTACTTGATGTTTTTTAAGCGTTCTGGCAAAAAGAATACCTTCATCCCGGAGACAATCAAACTCTGCCACTTCGACATAAGCCGGCGGTAGGTTCAAGAACGAAGCCGCTTCCATGGGTGACGCATAAGCCCGATCCACCGAACACCCGTCGGCAAGATAAAGGTTCCACATTTTTTTATTCTGTCTGGCATTCCAAAGCGGCGTATCCAGATATTTTTTCATCGAATCGGTGTTTAGCCGGGCATCGGTAACCGGATAGATAAGCATCTGAAAGCAGAGTTTTTGCGCTTTTCGATCTCTGTCCATCAAGCAGAGTGCCGCTGCCAGGGCACCACCGGCACTGTCTCCACCAACTGCAATTTTATCGGGATCGACACCGATTTCGGTGGCATTCTGATAAATCCAACTAAGAGCTGCGTAGCAATCCTCAATACCAATCGGGAACGGATGCTTAGGCGCCAGTCGATAATCAACAAACACCACCTTACAAGGGGTTTGCTTTGCATACTCGCCCATCAGACGCTTATGAAAGGCGGCAGACTTCAGTACAAAGGCCCCGCCATGAAGATAAATAAGACAGGGCAACGGATCTTTTTCCGCTGCTGGTTCATAAATTATCAGCTCCAGCGGTTCGCTTTTAAAACCCGGGATCATTTTTCTTATTTCCCGGACACCCGGCTCTGGCAACCGTTTGTTAAAGCCCGTTTCAATGATCCCGTTCATCAGCGGTAATAGTGCTTTTGCTATCGGCGTCTGAATTTTTTCATATTTCTTAAAATCCGGATGGATTGGGTATTTCGACACTTTTTCTCCTGCCTTATTCTTTTTTAATCTCTGATTGTTCTGGTTTTCTAATTTTACCATGTTGTTGGAGCCATGACAAACTAAACCTTATGGAGTATGTCTAATCAGTTCACTTGAGTCAGTATCACAAAAGCTAACACCGCTAACCCGACGAAAAAAAATCAAAAAGTCCCACCCACCAAAACGAAGCTCACAAAGGCTTGTTCACTTAAAAAGAGCTATTGTTTAGCAAAGGACGGGGGTTGACATGGATGGTACCCTAATTATAGAAATGCCTGCTGACGAGTGGCAAAAAGAAATTTAAAAAGTTGATAAATAGTTGAATGTTTTTTGCTATATTCAAACAATTAAGGAGGCGTGAAAAATGAAAAACAAAATTTTACTTGTTGATGATGAGCCTGACATTGTAACCATGCTTAGTAGATTCTTTAAAAGCAGAGGCTATCAGGTTCTTACGGCTATAAACGGAGTTGATGGCTTAAAGCAAATTGAACATAATCCTGATATTATTTTACTCGACATCAATATGCCGGGATTAGACGGATTGGAAGTCTGCGAGCGTATCCGTAATCATGTATCATGCCCGATCCTCTTTCTAACTGCGAAAATTGAGGATGCCGATAAAGTAAAGGGCTTTGGTGTGGGTGGTGATGATTATATTGTCAAACCATTTTCGCTTGTCGAATTAGAGGCCAGAGTACAAGCTCATCTCCGTCGCGAAACTCGCCATAATCTCAAAACACAATTAAAGTTCTCAGGGGAACTCACAATCAACTTCTCGGCGCGTTGTTTATTCTGTAAAGGTGAGCAGGTTATGCTTGCAAAAAAAGAGTTTGATATTATCGAACTCCTATCGCAAAATCCGGGACAGGTTTTTGACAAAGAACGGATTTATGAACGCGTTTGGGGATATGACAGCGAGGGCGACAGTAGTGTAGTAGCCGAACATATTCACAGAATACGAACGAAAATTGCGTTATATACACAAAATACATATATTGAAACAGTGTGGGGGTGTGGCTATAAATGGATCAGATAAAACAAATTCTGCATCAGTTGTCTTTAAGAAAAAGCCTTGTACTTTATGTTTCTGTGTTCGCTGTCATTGCGCTTGTATTAAGCATAGGTACTTCTCTTTTATGTAATAATGCCACCTCAAATATTAAGAATTCATATCCTCCAACAGGAGAAAAATACTACCTGACTAACGAAAATGGGGAGCAGTTAGGTGAGGGGACTTATATCGGCGGCGAAACCTCTCCATTATCCATGCTGGATGAACGCTTAGTATCCATATATGAACTTGTTCCAATTATCGCAACGCCTCTTTATTCTGCATTATCAATCATCATAGCGGCTTTGCTCTTTTATAAGAACAAATTGAGAAAACCACTTCTAGCGTTAAGAGCGGCATCAGAAAAAATTACAACGAGTGATTTAAATTTTACGGTTGATTATAGCAGTGAAGACGAGTTGGGCCAACTCTGCGCTTCCTTTGAAATCATGCGGATCACCCTTGCCAATAATTTTTCCGAAATGTGGCGACAGGCTGAAGAACGCAAGCAACTTAACGCAGCATTCGCCCATGATCTGCGTACTCCGCTTACGGTACTAAAAGGCTACGACGAAATGTTACAAACCAGTAATGACGCGATAACAAAAGAAATTGCCATTACAATGGGTAAGCAAATATTCCGGTTAGAGCGCTACGTTGACAGTATGAGCCGCTTACAGCGATTGGAAGACGCACAGCCGGAATATCGTGAAATATCATTACCTGAATTTTTATATTCTCTGGCTGAAAATGTTGATATGCTTTGCTCACAAAACGGCAAGCAGCTTCTCCTTCAAAAAAACACCACCTCCATGTCCTTTATTGTTGATCGGTCATTTATTTCGCAAGTTAGCTATAATTTAATCTCAAATGCACTCCGCTACGCCGTTTCCACAATCACGCTGACGTTTGAAGAAAAGCACAACGGTCTGTTGCTGTCGGTGTCTGATGATGGCAAGGGCTTTGGTAAAAATACGATACAGCAAGCAACAAATCCATATTTTACTGAAGAAAAAAATCATTCCGAACATTTTGGACTTGGACTTTATCTCTGTAAAATGCTATGCGAACATCATGGCGGCTATCTTAAACTTGAAAATCTTTCGGTTGGTGCAAAGGTAATGGCTTTTTTCAAAACTCCACCTTTGTAGATAAAAAGTTGAACATTGTATTTTATACTCTCTATGTAAACACATGGAGAGTATTTTTTACTCCCAATAACGAAAGGAGTTTTTTATGGAACTTAGAACAATCGAGCTGACCAAACAATTCGGCTCAAAAACAGCCATTAACCATTTGAACATTACTTTATTAAACGGCGTTTACGGCTTACTTGGTGCAAACGGCGCAGGAAAAACCACCTTTATGCGTCTACTGTGCAACATTCAAGTGCCAACCTCCGGTAAAATCACTTTGGATGGCAAAGGTATATCGGACTTAGGTGAAAAATATCGAAACGTGTTGGGGTATCTTCCACAACACTTCGGATATTATCCTGACTTTACCGCGTTTGATTTTTTGATGTATGTTGCCACATTAAAGGGCTTGAGCGAAAAACAAGCAAAGCGAAAATCAAACGCGTTATTGGCGGCAGTTGATTTAACAAAAGAGTGCCGCCACAGAATTAAGACCTTTTCTGGTGGCATGAAACGGCGTTTAGGGATCGCACAAGCTATGCTGGGCAATCCGCGTATTTTGATATTAGACGAACCAACAGCAGGTCTTGATCCAAAAGAGCGTGTCCGTTTCCGTAATCTGATTAGTGCATTTTCCAAAGATAGGATTGTAATTTTGTCTACGCATATTGTTTCTGATGTTGAGTTTATCGCTGAAGAAATTATAATGATGAGATCCGGCCAGATTCTTCACGTTGGGAAGCCGAATGAGATAACCACAGAAATTGATGGACAAGTGTGGGAATGTACAGTGCCGACTAATTGTACGGAGCCGTACACCGAAACGCTTAATGTTAGCAACCTGAGAAACACGGAAAATAATTGTACGGTGCTGCGCGTGATAGCAGATCATCAACCTCTGGCCAATGCGGTACCGGTACCGCCTACATTGGAAGATTTGTACCTTTACTATTTTAAAGGAGCAAATGAATCATGAAAAATTTAATCAAGTTTGAGCTGCGAAAAATACTGACAAATCGGCTTACGGTGATTTCTATTATCCTGGTACTATTGCTGTCTGTTATCCTTTCCTTTTCTACATTGCAGAATATGTATTCATTTGATGGTAAAAATAATGAAGGAAGCGGTCATGCTGCTGTCGAAATTGATAAAACCATTGCAGCGAACTACGCGGGCATTCTAACTGATGAAAAAGTACAGCAAATGATGGCTGACTTCAAGCTTACCCATGATTTGCATGGAATGAATGCGAAATATCTTTATCAAAATGCTATGCAGTCTGCAGCTTTTGCTCGGTTTTCAGATATGAGCGGAAATTGGAACGGATTGAGCGTTTTGGATGTTTTAGGCGATGAAGAAATAAAAATAGGCTATGTAAGCGGTTGGCTCAATACAAGTCAAAACATGGCGAAAATTATCCTTGTCCTTTCTTTCGTTATCATTTTAATGGTCGCACCCGTTTTTTCCGGCGAATACGGTGGCGTCGATAATATCATTTTGACAAGCAGATATGGAAAAACGAAATGCGCCACAGCAAAAATTATAGCAAGTCTGCTTGCTGCTTTGCTTATAACCGTTTTGATTGTCACTTTTAATGCCGGTTTTGCTCGTGTTGTTTATGGTGCAGAAGGATTAGATTGCAGTATCCTGTTTGCGCCTCAAGAATTTGTGGAGGGATATATTCCGTTTAACATTACCTGTAGTGCGGTGCTTAAATATCAAGTTTTGTTGGCATTTACCAGTGCAATCAGTGTTACAGGTATTACCCTAATGATATCATCTGTTTGTAAAAATCAAATGATTGCGTTAGTAGCGTCCGTAGCTATTTATGTATTGCCGATTATGTTGCCGATATCCGAAACGAGTTCGCTGTTTAGGCTTATTGTTCTGATGCCACTTTATCATACGCAGTACACTTCCATAATGTCTGTTGAACAAATGAACAACGGTATGCTTTATGCCATATGGGCGATACCCGTAGCAATTATCCTTATTGTGGTTAGCTATTTTGTATCTCATACCATTTTTGCTAAGCATCAAGTTTCATAACACTTCACACAAAATCTAGACGGGTTGGCATTTTTAAAATCTTATGAAAATCTTAGTAACTTCTGATGCTAAAATTCATAATTAGTGAAACTTGCTATGATACAATAAACTAATCCCTGACATACCAGAAAGGAGCATCTCTATGAATGATCACATTCTTGTCGTCGATGACGAACACGATATCGCTGATTTAATCGAAGTTTATTTGCAAAATGAGAACTATACTGTATTTAAGTACTATTCTGCAAAGGAAGCTTTGGCTTGCACCGAAACTACCAAACTTGATCTGGCTATTTTAGATATCATGATGCCGGAAATAAACGGGTTTTCACTGTGCCAGAAAATTCGGGAGCAGTTTACTTTCCCGATTATTATGTTGACTGCCAAGGACGAAGAAACCGACAAAATCACGGGTTTAACACTCGGCGCTGACGATTATATTACGAAACCATTTCGTCCCCTTGAATTGGTTGCCAGGGTAAAAGCCCAAATCCGCCGATATAAAAAATACAATTCGGCGAAAGCCCTTGAAGAAACACGTTTTGTTCTTAGCTACTCCGGGTTGGAATTGAATACCAAAACGCATGAATGCCTGTTGAATGAGAGAACCGTTGGTTTAACGCCTACAGAGTTTTCGATTCTCCGAATTTTAATGGAACGCAAAGGCACCGTGGTAAGTGCCGAGGAATTGTTCCATGAAATTTGGCAGGATGAATATTATAGCAAAAGCAATAATACCATTACGGTTCATATCCGTCATTTGCGTGAAAAGATAGGCGATACCATTGATCAATCAAAATATATTAAAACGATCTGGGGAGTGGGGTATAAAATCTGACTAAGAAAGGATCGTGAAAACGAAGGTGATCGTGATGAAGAATCATTCAATAGAAAAAACTTTATGTCTTAAGCTGTACATTACTCTGACACTTTATACTTTGACCGGCTATGCCTTAACCTTAGTCGCTGACTATGTTTTTAGTCAGCAGCTTTCAAATGCATTTTTTTTATGGTTCTACTTACGAATTGATGTTATCTACTTTTTATATCTGGTTATCGGTTTTTTGGCCATTTTCCATCATTATTGGAAAAAGCCATGGGGGTATTTGCAGGAAACCATCGATGCTACTAAAACTGTTTATCAGCAAGATGATCGGACAATTGAATTGTCCGAACCACTTAAAGATATCGAAACACAAATGAATCAAATAAAAATGTCGATCTTGTTAAATCAGCAGACGATAAAAGAAGCTGAGAATAAAAAAAACGAATTGGTGATGTATCTGGCGCATGATATCAGAACACCGCTAACCTCAGTTATCGGCTATTTAAGTTTGCTTGATGAAGCGCCTGATATGCCACTTGAACAAAAGCAAAAATATCTGGGCATTGCACTGAAAAGAGCCGAGCGACTTAAAAAACTTATCAATGAGTTTTTTGAGATTACGCGATACAACACGCAACAAATCAAAATAAGTAAAGAGCATACTGACCTATACTATCTGCTGATACAGTTAATTGATGAATTCTATCCCGCCTTGTCTGCCAAGGGAAATTCAGCAATCCTCTGTGCAAATGAGAATCTAAGTGTTTATGCCGACCCTGAAAAATTAGCCCGAGTATTTAACAACCTTCTTAAAAATGCTGTCGCATACAGTTATCCCAATACGGAAATTCTTATCTCCGCAATGGAAGAGAAGGAAAACATCGTTGTTACATTTAAAAATAACGGTAAAACCATTCCCTCCGATAAGTTGTCAACTGTTTTTGAACTATTCAATCGTTTAGATGATGCTCGCAAATCTGACACTGGCGGCGCAGGCCTGGGACTGTCAATCGCAGCGGAAATCGTTCATTTACACGGTGGTGAGATCACTGGCCAAAGCGAAGATGATACAACGACCTTGACCGTGTCACTGCCGCTCTTATCTTAAGCAGATATCAATAAAAGATTAGGATTTTCTTAGGTATTTATCCGGTTCATCTTAACGTCTTAAACGTCCTTGTTCAGTACAATAGATACTGAACAAGGACGTTTGTCGTTGTAATTTTTAAAAAGGAGAAACCGGTATGGAACTGAACATTACAAACCTTAGTAAGCAGTTTAAGAATAAAACTGCAGTCGATGATGTCTCTTTAAACCTCACCCCAGGCGTATGGGGTCTGCTTGGTGCCAATGGCGCTGGAAAAACGACGCTTATGCGGATGATTGCGGGGATCATGGAACCAACCCATGGGAAGATTTTTTTTGAGGGAAAAAATATTTGTGATCTCGGCGAAAAATACAGAAGCCAATTTGGCTTTTTACCGCAAGACTTTGGCTTCTTTCAAGATTTTACGGTGAAAGACTATTTGGAGTATATCGCCGCACTTAAGGCTGTTCCGGTAAAAGAAACGAGTAAAAAGATTACCAGTCTGCTGGACACCCTCACCCTTTCTGATGTAAAAAACAAAAAAATTATTAAACTATCCGGCGGGATGAAGCGACGCGTAGGAATTGCACAGGCAATGCTCAATGACCCTAAAATTCTGATCATGGATGAGCCGACCGCCGGTCTTGATCCTGGTGAGCGGGTTCGCTTCCGAAATTTTATTTCGGAATTTTCGCATGATCGCATTGTCCTTATTTCAACGCATATCGTTTCCGATATTGAGTATATCGCCACTAAAAACGCCATTATGAAAGCTGGGAAAATTCTTAATATCGGCACAACCGATGAATTAGTAAAACAAGTCGCGAAAAAAGTTTGGACTTGTACGGTGCCCGCTGACAAAATGCCCATCTATGAAATGCAGTTACGCATTATCAATCAACGCAGTGAAGATGATAATCAGGTATCCATCCGCTATCTGGCCGATGAAGCGAAAATACGTGATTCTGTACTGGCTCCGCCCCGTTTGGAGGATTTATATCTATGGTTATTTCCACAACAGGAAACAAGTAAGGAGGTAAAATAATTGCTGCGTATTTATTGTCTTGAAGTAAAGCGCGTGCTTAAGTCACGCCGTGTCATCATTTTATTGCTTATTGTGTTAGCAATGTCTGTGCTAATGGCTTGGCTTCCAGTTATGTATGAATCGATCAATCAACCAGACGAGAACGGTAAATTGGTAACGTTAGATGGCCGAGAAGCGATTGCCTATAAAAAAACGCTTCGCTCTATTCATAACGGAGAAGTTACTCCCGAAAAACTCAAAAATGCTTTAAACCTCTACCAAAACGCTGTTTCCCCATATGGAGAGGAAAGCATTTATAGCGGAGAGTTTCCGGTCGTCCTTTATCTGGAAACGGTATTTCCGGTTGAAGCGCTTTTAGGAAGGCTACCGGAAGCATTTTCCGACCCCAAAACCGGTCAGGGAACAAATTTGATGGCTATTTCCCCGGATAAATTAGACGGATTTTATGAACAAACCGAACAACACCTAAAAGACATTATGCAAATGGAGCAAAAGAAGTATCCCACTGCACAGGAACAGGCTTTGCAAAAATACGCACAAGTAAAAACGCCCTTTCAGCTTTACGCCGGATATTCAAGGGACGCTTTTGATCACCTGGTGCTTTTTATTTTTATCCTTGTCATTCTTTGCACCGCCGCTGCCGCACCGACGTTTTCTAATGACTACCAAACCGGTTCGGACAGTATCTTGCGCTGCACAAAATATGGGCATTCACGATTAGCAATCGTAAAAATACTCGCCGCTCTAACCATTTTTTGTGCTGCATTTATCCTATGCATTTCTTTGCATTTACTGATTTCAGACCTTGCGTTTGGGCTGGAGTGTATGGAAACGTCGATGCAAATGTTGTATTCTGTTATCAGTCTGCCGGCGCTTAATTTAGGACAGCTTCAAGCCGTTTTAGCAATCGGAGGATTGCTTTCTTTGCTGGCAACCATTAGTTTTACATTGTTTATATCTGCCAAACTTAAAGATTCGCTTTCTGTCATCTTAATTGCCATTGGGCTATGTTTGTTACCGATATTCACGTATTCCGCTGGCGCTAATTGGCTTAGTTTTATTTTACCATCTGCGGGAATCGGTATGCAAAACAGCTTGCTTTATCAACTCACGAGCTTTAATTACCTGCATATTGGTTCAATAAGCCTTTGGACCCCTTATGTCATAATCGCGGCCGCGGTAATTGAAATTCCTGTTTTCCTTTTCCTTTCCATCCGCACCTATTGCAAGCATCAGGTGGTTTAATAACGGATCTTCACAACATCTAATCATTGTATCGCATGGTATATATTTTCGTTGTCTAAACCACTTGTGGGCTTATCTAAAATCAGCACCTCTTTATTCTACGACACAGCACCGCAAAACAAACCATTTCTGGCTGCTAGATAAGGAAATGAACAGATTAGCTATCCACAGACAAAAGACGGCAACAAATCTATCATTTAAAGATTTGTTGCCGTCTTTTTTATTTATCTGTATTTTTATTTAATCGAGGCTTCATAAATCGATTGAATCGATTGATCTAATACCGCGTTAAATTCTTCGTCACTTTGGTTTACCTTGAGCCCTTCGGTTAGTGCCCTGGAAAAACTTGCAATCAATTTTGGATTTCTAGCTAATTTTTCATTGGCTGCTTCTCTGGAATAGCCACCGGAAAGAGCAACAACGCGGATAACATTTGGATTTTGAATAACCGCTTCATAAAAATTATCAACATCGGGAATCGTGAGTTTAAACATAAACTGACTAGACGTGTCCAACGTTTTCAGGTGTTCAAGGATTTCTTGTTTGAGTAAAACTTCGGCTTCAGCTTTATTGGGTGTATGAATATCAACCTCTGGCTCTAAAATCGGAATCAACCCTGCCGCCGCAATGGCTTTACCCAATTCAAATTGTTGATCGACAATGGCTTTGACCCCTGCCGGATTGGCTTCTTTAATGACAGAACGCATTTTCGTTCCGAATATATGTCGATCTTTCGCGCGAATGAGTAAGGCATCAAGATCAGTAATGGGTTTCATTAATTGAACACCATTCTCTAAATCCAACAGCCCCTTATCAACCTTCAAAATTGGTAAGATTCCCTTAACATCCCAAAGATAATCGGCGCTATATTTTCCATCTACTTTTTGATCCATCGTTTTTTCAAACAAGATTGCCGCCAGAATTCTTTCTTTGGTAAACGCCGGACTCTTCATAATCCTCGTTCGCATTTCATGAACCATTTGAAACATCTCAGTTTCATCCGCATAAGCTTCTTTTGGAATGCCATAAATTGCCAGTGCTTTTGGTGTGCTGCCTCCGCTTTGATCCAGTGCTGCAATAAAACCACTATCATTTTTCATTCGTTCCAACTGTGCCAAATTCATAAATACACCTCCACTTATTATATGATCTCATAATATTATACACCTATTCAACACTTTTCGCATCACTATAAACCATATTTTAACAAAGTATTTTTACTGGGGTATTTTTGATCCCGATAATTATGATGATTTTTTCACTAACATCGTAACCCCAACTATTTCATTTTCCAGCTCATCACACTCAGACTGCTGGCTTTTAATATAATTATCAAATAAGAATGCTTTAGCCGGATGGCTTTCTTTTAGTTCATTTGCTCGCTTTACGATGAACGACTGTTGCTCATCGTTCGTGCTTACTATTGCCTCTTCTTTGGCAATTCTTTCATCAATAATCTTTAGCTGTGCATTTTTAAAGAACAACTGCCATTGTTCTCTGGTCGGGTATCGACCATCGGAATCATTATTTCCATACGCATCATCAATGAAAATATAGCCGCTATTTTTCACTGTCTGTTTTAGCTTTTGTATTGTTTGCTCGGGGTTCCCCAGTACATCTCCGACTGCCCCCAGAATAACGATATCATACTCTTTTTGAGTCTTTACAGCTTCATTTATATCTCCGCGCTTAAATTCACACAAGCTCTCAACCCCATAT
Organism: Acetobacterium sp. KB-1; assembly: GCF_003260995.1. Taxonomy (NCBI): domain Bacteria; kingdom Bacillati; phylum Bacillota; class Clostridia; order Eubacteriales; family Eubacteriaceae; genus Acetobacterium; species Acetobacterium sp. KB-1. The sequence goes on along the minus strand of NZ_CP030040.1, from coordinate 2,761,954 downwards.
TCCTGAGCTTTTTTAATTGCATCATCAATAAACTCCGGAATGATATCAATCCCCGTTACTCTGCAGCCCAAGGCCTTCGCTAACTGAACACTCACGGCGCCTTTACCGCAAGCTAAATCGAGCACTCGCATTTTTTCTGATACCGGGACATGCTTCAAGGTCATATCAATGATATCATTTGGCGATGCACCCAGTTCCCATAAGTCCTGTAATAGATATGGCAGGTATGGAATCAACTCGATGGACTCTGCCGTTAGTGATTTTGCCAGCTTTTCTTCGACGTTTAACATTGATCTTATTCCTTTCTCTTTGACCAACTCACCCGAAGGATTATCCTTCTGATATACGCTACAATCTTTTTCTTATCCTATCATAAAATACTTTTTAGCAGAAACAAAATCCTCTGTTTTTTTGATACCCGCAACCTGAAAATCGTTAAAAAGAGCTTGCCTTCAGATGACTAGTATTCCTAAATGTTCTACTAATATTTTTACACCAATTACTAACAGGATTACTCCTCCCAGTAGCTCTGCTTTTCCCTTAAATCGCGATCCGAAGATACTGCCAATTTTTACTCCCATCACCGAGAGAAACAGTGTAATACTTCCAATAGATAAAATTGTGGGAAGAATATGAACCTGAAGAAAGGCAAACGACACCCCGATCGCCAGAGCATCGATACTTGTTGCCAAGGCCAGGGGAATCATGGCTTTGGGGCTGAGAGTGGCTTTTTCATCTTCGGGACATCCACATCCGACCACTGGACATGCCGCTGCGGTATCCGGCTTCTCTACACCCCCTAAATATCCTTCCTTTCGTAAACCATCGATTATCATTTTTCCACCAATGATGCCCAGCAAAACAAAGGCAATCCAATGATCGAAAGCAATGATCTTTTCATTAAACTGCACGGCAAAGATATAACCAATCAAGGGCATTAAGGCCTGAAAAAATCCGAAATACAATCCCACAACCAGGGTCTTTTTCAAATCTGCTTTTTTCAGATTCAAGCCGATGCAGATTGCCACAGCAAAAGCGTCCATGGAAAGACCGATCGCAACCAAAATTAACTCAAGAATACTCATTTAAACATACTCCTTAAGTAAAATTTATGAATAAAAAAACAGGTACAGCTATTCTAAGCTTATACCTGGGTTTTTACAAAAAAATAAGACCATGTATAGCTGTAACAGTTATACATGAGTCTCGTTTATTAAGGCAAGCCAGGCCGTTGTGACCAGTATGTTGACTTACCGCGGATTTAACGCTAACTACTCCCTCATGAGCAAAAATTCATATTGTAATCATTATAGTATGAAGTACGCTTACTGTCAAATAATTATGTCCGTCTCTACTAAATCCAAAAAATTTCTTTCGTTTTTTTAATGCTTTTTCTCACTTTAACAAACCGACAATCCCCTGATACTGCTTTTTAACTTGTGTGTGCACCAAAACCGTGATCGCTTTTTGAGGACATTGATTGACACATCGATAGCAAAGGGTACATTGATCCAGTTGTACAATTCTTCGATCTGTTATTTTGAGGTTTTTCATCGGACAGATCCTGACACACTTGCCACAAAGATTACATTCTGCCGAAATTCTAACATCCCGTTGGGCCTTCTTTTCAAGTGCACCAAAATGCGCCCGTTGGGTCCACAAACCTAAATGTTGAGAAACGAAATTAAACCCACGCTTTTTGACAACCTCATTTTTAATGTTCTGACATGATCGACTAAGTTTCTTCTCTGCCTTTTTTAAATACCTTTGCATTTTATTTGGATTGGCAAGGGGAAATAAAAAAAAGTTACAAATATTATTCGGCATATTAAAATGTTCAGCATAGCGAACGTTTACCGATACCCCTTCTAGTAATTCTGTAAAAACCCGGGCCCCATCTCCTGAGAACAGCAGTTGCGTACTGAAAATGATCAGCTGTTTGCCCTCAAACGCGGACCGATTTTTTCTGACAAACTCCCGCATAATTCGGGGGACGCAGGAACCGTAAATGGGATAGCAAACGGCAATGGTCTTAACCTGCCCCATTTTTTCTTTGAAATCCACTTCTTCTTCAATGGAATAACAAGCCGCGGCCATTTTGGCTGAAAAGCGTTCTGCTATAAATTTTGAATTTCCCGTTCCTGAAAAATAGAGTGTTAACATACGTCCTCCTGTTTCTAAGTATTTACTGTTTAATCGCTGATGCCGACTTTGTTATTAGCTACTCTCCTTGCCAGCTGAAAGGTCGTGATAAATTAGCTGGAAGCTTCGTTTTAGCATTTCCCTGAGCCGCATTAATCTGCATTTGTGTTAGAAAAACACAACCGCTTAAATCCGTGTCTTTGATATTCGCATCCCGCATATCAGCACCCAGAAAATTAGTTTTCTTCAAGCTGCAACCCTTCAGATTGGCCGCAATCATCAACGCCATACTAAAATCTCTGCCATCAAGATTGGCACCTTTAAAGTTTTTACCAAAATAGTCTTTGCCGTTAGTCCCATCAGAAGAATCAGCCGCTACTTGATCACTCACCTTTTTTAACGCCTGATCCACACGCATTTTATAACTGGCAATATCGATGACCAGGATTTCCGTCGTTGCGGTCATTTGAATATTCTCTACAAGCAGCGCATCGATCTCATCTTTTGCGCGATCATCACTGACTAACGACAGTGCTTCCAATAAATACCAGGCGATCTGATGGAGCTGAAAGACCTTCATAAAGACCTGAAAGATTTCATCGGCCTTGTCCGGATTGGTTTTCCAATTTTCATTGACGTAACTGCTTTGGGTCACTTTTTGCCCGGCACCAAAGCAATCATATGCCAGACACCCTTTCATCTTTTTCGCTGCCAAAAGGGGATGGATATCACAACAAAAATCTGTCGTCAAGTGTTTACAAGGTACCCCCGCCTGCTTGTTCTCGGGAAATCCATCACTTTTCATGCAATACAAGGCGACGCAACATAGACCGCTACATTTTTTACAATCGATCTGAAGGGCCACTTCCAAATCTGCATATTTATTGGTTACTTCTTTTTTTATCATCTATCTCCATTAAACCTTTCTCGCACCAGATCTTTTCGCATTATTTAATTCTTGAAGGTTTCATTGCCGTAATTTTTCGCCTCGTTTTGGTTTTCGCTCACAACTTACTTTACCTGGTTGGATCACGCTACTCGCAGCAGATAGGCCGTAATTTAAACATTAATACACTTTTCTAGTTATCGCTTGAAAAATTACAGTTGTTCTTCGGTATCAAAAAAAATGTTTTCCCTGCTCGATTACGGTTAAGTCGCCATTAAAATGCTGTGCGAAGTTCGAAACCCCATCCTTCTGAAGCAACTAATTTATTATAGCACTATTCGCAGCGCTTAAACAAATCGAATTCAGCCCTTTTTAAACCGCTCGCCACTCGCCCTCTATCTGTCAACGTGTCAACGATGCTAATTTTGCTCCTGATCCACAGCTTTTGTCCTTGTTATTCATGATCCAACCTTATATAATGTTGTTTGCAACATGAAATTCAAACAACAATTAATCCCTAATGCTGGATAATCGACAAATGGGATATCCCGGAAATAACTCGTTTGAACTTTGATAAATATAACCGTACTCGCTAATTAAGGCATTAAAAGAGAGGACAAACACTCTCGAAAAACTATAATAATAATAAGGAGCTGAACAAATGGAATGGATTGAAAGACTAAATAACGCGATAAATTATATTGAGGAGAATATTACTGCGGACATTGACTATGAGCAAGTCGCCGCCATTGCCTGTTGCTCAACCTATCATTTTCAACGGATGTTTGCCTACATGGCAGATGTGCCTCTATCTGAATATATTCGCCGCCGGAGAATGACACTAGCTGCCGTCGATCTTCAAGGCAGTGAAGAAAAAATCATTGATGTGGCCTTGAAATATGGCTACACTTCTCCCACCGCATTTAACCGAGCATTTAAAACGATTCACGGCGTTGCCCCTTCACGTGTTAAAGAGGGGGGCGTTGAGCTCTGCGCCTATCCACCAGTCAGCTTCAAAATTACAATTAAAGGAGTCACGGAAATGAATTACAGAATTGAACAAAAACCAGCTTTTCGAATTATCGGGACCTGGCAGCCCCTACACAAGGAAATTGAAAAAAACTTTGAAATTGTGCCGCAAATGTGGCAAAAAGCGACCACCGATGGAACGATTCCGAAGTTGGCGGCGCTGATGGATCAACAGCCAATGGGTTTACTGGGGGTCAGTGTCTGCAATGACACCGAGGACTGGAAGTATTTTATTGCGGTTGCCAGTACCAAGGATACCGATGACAGCTTAGCGGAATATACGGTTCCTGCTGCTACCTGGGCGATCTTCGCTGGCAGTGGAACAAACCTGTCCATTCAAGACTTAGAACAGCGAATCGTCACCGAGTGGCTCCCCACCTCAGGGTATGAATACGGCAATGCCCCGGACATCGAAGTTTATATCAATGCCGATCCCCAAAATGCCCAATATGAAGTTTGGATCCCGGTTATTAAAAAATAACGAAGTATGATCCAACCTGCCGCTAAACCATTTGGCCACCCTTCTGGAGCATCGGCACTGTCCAACCAGAGTGGTGGCTTTCGGTTACGCCATGGGTCGGCCATGTTTTTATGAATTTAGACCTTCATAAAGGAATCAATTTGTCACCTACAAATCCAACGCTTCAAAGGAAATAACTGATTTTTTGTAAGCCGCAAATGTCAGCAGACAGTATGAGAGGATGCCGACGACTAATACCATCAACTTATATTGAATAAACTCCGGATCATTCGTATCCAGATAATTTTTCATAAATGGCACCACATGGGTACTTGTTTCGGCAATGATCATAAAGATCGCCATCACCAGACTGCCCCAGCCAAAGGCGGCCCCAACCTTGTTGGTATCCTTATAATACTTGATAAAAAAGACGAAATTAAAGAGTCCCATTATTACAAAAGATAACCCGAAAAATGCCGTGTTGGCATTAATCCCGACAAGATTTCCCGGCATATCATATAAGCTTCTCACATAAGCAAAAGGGATGGCCGTTAAAACCTGGGCCATCTGAATAATGGCAACAAATAAGAAGCGTGATTTGACAATATCTTTTTTGCGAACCGGGAGTGTCATGGTATAGAATATATCATTATTCTCCCGTCCGCTTAAACACATAAAGGATCCCCAGGCTGGTGTAGAAAAACGTCACATAATAGGGATAATTCGGGATCAGCATCATTGCTGACAGGGATAAAAAAATAAGTGCGGTCGGGTGCATCGCCAGCTTAAATTCTTTGTTGAGCAGATTATTCATTGCGATATCACTCCTTTTCCATATGAATCATAATCGCTTCCAAATCTGCATCGGTCACGTTTTCATTGATATGACTAACATCTGTCGCTTTAATCAGTGCCCGATAGCCGTGCTTAGTCTGTTTGTATCCGATCAGTTTTGGTCTTAAATCATCGGTCAGTTGCTCATCCGAAAATTCCAGAACTTTGTATTGTGCCAGAAATGATGCCATATCACTGTTAGCCAACACCTTACCCTTCTGGATATAGATGATATTATCCGCACACTTATCGAGATCCGAGGTAATATGGGTCGAAAACAAAATGGTGATCCCCTCTTGTAAGAGTCCTAAAAAGATATCGAGTAAGTCATCTCTTGAAACCGGATCAAGACCGCTTGTGGGTTCATCTAGAATTAATAGCTCGGCATGATGTGAAAGTGCCAGAACAAGCGAATATTTTACCTTCATCCCTTCGGATAATTCATCGGGGGTTTTATTTTCGTCCAGTTCAAAGCGTTTCATATAAAGCTGATAGGCTTGTTGGTCCCAATTCTCATAAAAACGCCGGGTTGTTGCTGTAATTGTTTTGATCTTCTTTTTGGGATAATAATTAATTCCCCCTGAAACAAAGCCGATTCTTTGCTTGATTTCAAACTCACTCGCTTTAAAACCCTTCCCAAAAAATAAAATCTCACCCCCGTCCGGATGAACAAAGTTCAGCAATGCCTTAAGTGTTGTGGTCTTGCCGGCACCGTTGCGTCCAATAAAACCAGTGATGGTGCCCTGTTCCAATGCAAAAGAAACATTATCCAGTTCAAATTGATCGTATTTTTTGCGTAAATTATTAACCGCCAGAACGCTCATTTCCCATCACTCTGGTCTGAGTCAGAACCGCTTCCACCAAAAACCATTTGTGAAATTTTAGCAAACATATTTTTAGGGGGAATCGCAATCCCCTGTTCTTCATCTCCCAGCAATATCAATGTATCGCCTGGTTTAATATTAAAGACATCCCTTGCTTCTTTTGGAATGACAATCTGCCCTTTTTCACCGACCTTAACAGTCCAGGCATATTTTCCTTTTGGCTGAGTCATTATTTTCCTCCATTCAATGCGTTAAGTATAATAAGTATGATTTGTACTACTTATCATAAGGATATTCCTTTACCATGGTTTTGTCAATCATCTTTTTAAATATAAAATAATAAGCCCCCGTAAATTTCGCAACAGTATCCTGACTCTAGCTGTTCAATAAAAAAACTGCCTGAAGGTCACGCAATCACGAGCCTTTGGCAGTTTTAAGCTTAAGGGTTTGTTTTTCTCTTTTTTCTTTGGGTCTGACCCAAATTTTGCATTGCGTAGCAGGGTGTTTTTGCCTGAGGCTCTAACCCCAGTATTTACGCCAGCATGTTTCATAAAAATTAAACCACACCCTTCCATTTTTTTATTATCATACTATTTCTTTGAAAAGGTATGATTTAGTTATAAAATATTGCTTATCCGCTAAACTCATTGCTCCTACTCCTCTGCCAGCAGATAATGCAGCATTTTTTCCGGATTTTCAAGGAATCGGCGCGTCAACTGATAGTGTTCCGTCTCTCGATAATCCACCGAGTGGATGCCCTCTTCGGATAACTGATATAGCTCTGCTTCCGGATAGGCCATCAGAATGGGGGAATGCGTGGCAATGATAAACTGGGAATTCTGCTGTACCAATGCATGGATATGTACCAACAGGGTCATCAGTCGACTGGGCGAAAGCGCTGCTTCAGGCTCGTCCAGCAGATAAATTCCGTTTCCGCTGAAGCGGTTGGCTACCAGTGCCAGAAAACTCTCACCGTGGGACTGGTTATGCAGCGACCGATCGCCGTAGGCGGTTTGAAACTGGTTCCGGAATTCCTCTTTATAGACCTCATCCAGATAACTGGCCGTATTGTAAAAACTTTCGGCTCTTAAAAAAAAACCATCCTTGGGATAAGCGCTCCGCGAAATGGTTAAGTGACGATACAAATCGGAATGGGTAGCGCTGGTTGAAAAGTTACAATTACGGGTGCCGCCCTCAGCATTAAAGCCAAAAGCCACGGCAATCGCTTCCAACAAGGTTGACTTTCCGGTGCCGTTTTCGCCGACTAAAAAAGTCACCGATTTGCGGAAAGGCAGCTCTTTCATCTGTTTCAAATGGCGTACCACCATCAGGCGGTGAAGATAGGAATCTTCTTCCACCGGCGAACTGAGTCGCACACTGCCGATATAATTTCGTTCCAATTGAGGCTCCTTTCCAAATTGATTGAATTCGATTTAAACAACGATATGGTTTTCTATCCAGTGCTTAAAAAAAGCCAATTGTTTTTCCGTATGAAAATAATGTTCACCATGTTTCATTACGGTTAGATCACAATTAAAGTGCTGTGCGAAGTTTGAAACCGTATCGAATTCACATAAATCATCAGCTGAGCCATAAAGAATTGCAGTTGGTTTTTTCCAGGAACTAATGGGATGTTCCTTAACATAGCAATAATAATCCCAATATAATCGTTGCCCGATCGGGGTCGAAACTTCTTTTTCAGCTTGTAACTGTGCCTCGCTGATACTAAACCACGACATCAGATTATTGATAATACGCTCCATATCGACAACTGGTGACAGGAATAGGCACTGCTTCAAATCAACATCTTTGTAGGCAAGCAAACTAAAATACGCCCCCATACTGCAGGCAAACAAACTGATCTCATTCCATTTTGTTTTTGCATATTCCATAATGGCAGAAAGATCTTTTACGCAATATAAAACCTTGCATGGCGTTTTATCATTTTGACGTTCGCCATGCTCAGGCAGATCAAAGCTAAGCACCTGATATCCTAATTGTGTTAGTTTTTCTGCCAATATCACAATGACATCATCGGATTTGTTTGACATATTTCCGTGTACGGCGATAAATACTTTAGGGGAATTCTCGCCCCAAATAATCGCTGGAATACCATCTATCGTTAATTTTTGATTTGTCATTTTACCCCCTAAGTATGTCTTTTTATTAAATTGGATACTTATTTTCTTTTTTTGAATTTTTCCGTGGCAAACGCATAGGATTCCTCAATTAGCGGTTTTAATTTCTCAAAGGTATCTTCTGATGGGTTCAGAATGCTAATCCATCCCATCCAGGCATATACGGGATGGGGTAAAATCGTATCCAATAAAGTAAAATCATATTCCATCTTAACAACCTCACCGGCTGCCGGACGGGCCGGGATACTCCCAAACAATTCCAAAAATGTTTGTTTTCGCAATCCCATATTCACCCTAAAAATTCCATCTCGGTTTAAATTAGAGCCTTTATCATTGGCTCCATCTTTTTCTTTCACCGTCAGTACATAAACGCCACGCTTCAAGGCATGATTAGGATTATAAAATATTCCTTTCTCACCCCAGCTCTCTACTAAAACAGTGTCGCTTAAATATTCTGTGCAATAATGTAATATTTGATCTACTTTCATCAACACTTTCCTCGGTTTCTAACACTTATTCACATGCTACTCTGTCCTCGATATTAACATGAACAACACCTCTAAATTTTATTTCAATTGGTTTCTCTTCATACCACCATGACTTCGTCTGCGTAAAGTTCAGACCTTTAGCACCCCGCGAAAGCCTCTGACCCCATAATAAGAAGAGGCACTGTTGTGATAGATAAAGACGTGGTCGTAACGGCGATCGCCAAAAAGTGCCCCGCCAATTTTTCTGATCTCAGGGGGTGTTTTCACCCAACTCGATGTTTTAGTATCGAAATCTCCCAGCTTCTGCAATTCCCGGTATTGTTCTTCAGTTAAAAGCTCAATACCCATCGTGGTTGCCATATCAATGGCACTATTCTCCGGTTTATGTTCTTTCCGTGACGCTAACGCATCACGATCGTAACAAATATTTCTACGGCCGTTCGGACTTTCTGGCGAGCAATCAAAAAAAATAAATTCTTTCGTAGCCTGGTCATAGTCAACCACATCCGGTTCCCCGCCAGTTTCTTCCATTTCACTTAGTGACCACAATTTTTCTGGCTTAACGTCAAGCTTTGCCTGAATCTCAGTCCAGTTTAAACCTTGATGACGGCTCATATTTTTATCAAAACGGGCACTCAAAAGGCTAAATAGCTCTTCGCACCGTTCTGAGGGTAATTCCCTTTTTTCATTTTGCATCATGAAACCTCCTCGTTAAGTTATTGAAACTTCTATCCTATTCTATGGGGAATCTTGCTTAGTCATTGGATTTTCTTCCGCTTCATACGATATCGCCATTGCTCCTTTGCACTGTCATTAAAACAACCTCAAGCATCCTTTTTTCCTCTCCTGTTATCCAGTTGATCGGACTTGCCGCAACCCGAAAACGCATTTCATAATTTATCTTCACATAGCTGTGCTTTATTCATTGTCGCCCAAACCCGCTTCGCATTCGCTCATTCCCCAAATCGCTTAGGACATACGCTGCGGCAGGTATCGCACGAAACTGTTTCAAAGCCTCTTGCTGTTGTTCCATAGGCATTGTTTCGGCATAACTTTTGAATGACGGAACCCTCACCCAGTGCTTGAACCGGACAGCTTTTTAAACAGCGATTACAGCCCTCTATGCAAAGAGATTCGGCATCGTCATCTGATTCTAATTTGAGATTTGACAGAATTACACCGACGGTTAGGCGGTTCCCGAATTTTTTATTGAGCAACAAAGTATTCTTACCCAAGGTTCCAATCCCGGCATTGACAGCCGCATGTTTCATGGAGATTAATCCGCGTCCCTCCATTTTTTTGCTGTCCCAATAATCGTAAGGGCTATCGCAAGGCACTGGCACGGCTGTGCCGCGATATTCATCTTCGATTATTCTCGCTGTCATCATTGCTATCTGATCCACTTTCGGAATGGTCAGATAATTAAAATGTCCATATAACAAATCCGGTTTAACCTCATACAGGCTTTTCGGTAGAGCAAAGCCAAATACGATTACAGTTTTGCAATCGGGATAAAGATCGCACGGATGAAATCCCTCCGGGGCCTGAATAAATCGTTCAATACTTGCAAACCCACACACATCTGCGCCCAAGTCCAAAATTCTTTTTCTGATTGACTCTTTCAATTTACCCTCCTTGTCTTTTTTTCCGATCGTAATTTAAATCAGAGGTGCTTCTAATGTGAAAATATTTTTCTAGCATCTTACTTCATATCTGTTTTAAACTGATTAAAATGGACCTTCTCATAGTGCAATTCATTTTCTTCATGAGGTTTTTTCACTTCATCCGGATAACCAATCGCAATGATGCATTCAACTGCGTACTGCGCGGGGATTAAAAGGATATCTTTTATATAATCTTCCGTCTTCTTTTGTTCTGTCTGAAATCGCTCCCTAACTTGAATCCAGCATGAACCCAAACCTAAATCGTGGGCGGCTAATTGAATCAGAATTGCTGCAATCGCAGCATCTTCAATCCAAACGTCACATAGTTCCTTGTTGGCGGCCACAACAATTGCCAACGGTGCTCCTGCTAAAAAAGCTGCTCCGTGTTCTCGGCAAAGAGCCAACTGCGAAAGCCGGTCACGATCAGTGACGGCAATAAATTCCCAGGGACGTCTGCCCCGCGATGAGGGTGCCAGCAGTGCACTTTTTAAAATGGCATCAATCTTTTCCTGTTCAACTGCCTGGTTCTTAAATTTACGGATACTTCTTCTGGTTTTTAACTGGTCGTAGAACATCAACTTTTTCCTCCACCTTTTTTCAATAATGATAATTGTTTCTCAATTATCCGACCAAATCTTTTCGCATTAAGTAATCTTTTTGGATTTCATCACCCATCACAAAATCATGGATCCCTATCCTTACAAATCCCAGTTTTTTATAAAATTGGATTGCCTTGCAATTTTTCTCCCAAACACCCAACCATAGGTATTTTTTACCCTTTTCCAAAGCGAATTCCATCGCCTGATCCATTAAACGACGCCCTAATCCCATTTTTTGAAAAGCCTGTAACACATAAATTCGTTCGACTTCAAGGGATAACGGATCTTGAAGTTCGGTTTGGGCTAAAGACTCATTGACTTTCAGACAACCTGCGAGTTGCCTCTCTACTTCCACGAAATAAAAACAGGAGGCGGGATTCAAGAGTTCATCCGTTATTTTACCGATCTTGAATGCTTCATTTCGATAAGCATCCATTGTTTCTTTACTATTCATCGCAGCGAAAGTCTCTTGATAAGCTTTCCAGCCAATCTGCTGCACTTCCACTGCATCATCCGGGGTGCATTTTCTAATACGAATCATTTTATCCTCCGCTTAACCATAAAAAAATCCGATCCCTTTTATGGATCAGATTTTATTATATCGCACCTCCCGAGCTAATCACAACCCGAATTGTTATCCCTACGCCCGCATCCGTTTTGTAGTCAATTTACCGGGACGTTTTTGTTGTTATTCTGAGGGGGTGTACCTGCCGGCATACGCTCTCTTCGCTTTTTGGGTATAACGCGCAATAAACTCTGTTTTTGCCGCTGTGTATCCATCTCTGTTGTGCTCAAATTCTTTCACCAAACTCAATTTAAGATTTCCATATTCGACGGCAACATCAGCATGATCTAATAAATAATCTCTAAAATACAACTCTCCCCAATCACCCGAATACCTGACATGAAGATGGTACACCTTTTCTGCAAATCCATCCGGGGTATAACCTTTGTTGAATGCAAGTCTCAACTCCGGCTCATATGCACTTGACATCAAGATCCAGTTTTTAACCATCAGGTTTTCGATTAACGCTGTAATATTGCAATTCTTCTCAACTTCTAATAAGATATCAATGGTCGGCTTGGCAATCAAACCCTTCACCGCGCTACTCCCAATATGGCTAACTCGCTTTATATCCTGGCTCTTACTAAAACTTAAAAGCTGTCTTTCCTCAATTTCAAACCATTCTTTATATTGGGGATTGTGCTCCTTTAAAATAATCGGAAACAACTCCCACAATTCTTCTAATGACATCTCTGATAATTCTTTTTTCATGCTTTCACCTCATCCGACGGATTTTCAACGTACACTCTTCTAAGTGATAATTTATCATAAAATTATCACTTGACAAATAGTCAGTGCTGAGTATAATTATAGTCAGCACTGACTATTTAAAAAAGGAGTGATTACATGATCCCGTTATACATTCTTGGGCTTCTCCTGCGCTTCGGCCCTCAACACGGTTACCAGATAAAAAAGTTGATTGCTGAACAGCTGGAGGATTTCACCCAGATTAAACTACCCACCGTGTATTACCATCTTGAAAAAATGGAGGCTGCAGGGCTAATTCTTGCTAGCCGTGACAAACAAGGTGCTCGTCCAGAAAAAACCGTGTATCAAGTAAATAGTGCTGGCGAAGACAAGTTTAAGGAGCTGCTTCACCAAAGTTTGCAGATTAATTACCGTCCGATCTTTGACATTGATGGCACTTTTTATTTTTCTGACTCCCTTGACCACAGTGCCTTGATGGACAGTCTTAGTCAGCATATCGTCAACCTGAAGAAAACCCTTGAAATGCTTACCATTCACTGCAACGAAACTTTAGCAAATATCCCAAAAGACTATAGAACCTCTGCCGATATTATTTTCAAGCATCATATTCGCCACTATCAGGCCGAGCTTAGCTGGGCCGAAGAATCATTAAATACCTTAAAGGAGGCTAACACAGATGATAAAAACAAGAGTTATTGAAACCAACGAAGGCATTCAAAATGAGATTACGGTCGAAACCTTTGATTTATTTGCCCGCCGTATGCGGGATAAAGGCTTTAACGGTGTGAACGATATGATTGCTTCGGGCATCCGGGGCGGTGATATTCTGGAGGTCGGACCCGGGCCCGGCTATGTGGGGCTGGAACTAGCTAAGAAGGTTCACCCGATATCCCTAACTGGCTGCGAAATCAGTCCCGCGATGATCCATTTCGCCGAAAAAAATGCTGCCGAATACCGCATTTCCGCTCGCTATGTGCTGGGGAACTGTATTGCAATGCCCTTTGAGAATGAAAGCTTTGATACGGTTATTTCCAACGGTTCTCTCCATGAATGGGAAAACCCCATTCGCGCCTTTGATGAAATTTATCGCGTCCTTCGTCCCGGTGGGCGTTACTGCATCACCGACTTGCGCCGTGATGTCAATCCGCTGATCCGGACAATGGTCTATCTTTCCACCCGGCCCACGGAAATGCGCCCGGGACTGATTACCTCATTAAATGCCGCCTATACCGTTTCAGAAATCACCGAGCTTCTGCGTCATTCCAGCCTCCACCAAGCCACGGCAATCGGGGATTTCTTTGGTCTTTGCATCACCGGTCAGAAGTGAAGTTTTTTAAATCCATGCAAACCACCGACATCTATGGTATTGGGATTCTGTTTCATGAGCTGTTAACCGGGCAGCTTCCTAACCAGGGACCCGTCGCGGTCGGTAGCTTGGCCGCTGTGATAAAAAAGTGCATCCATATGGACCCCAGCCAGCAATATCAAACCATAGCTGAACTTGAAATGGCATTAAAAAAACCGAAAGTTAAAAAAGAACGCTACCGCCCTGATAAGTCAGGCTTTCGAGCCTGGCTTCCCCCAGGATTTCAAAACGGAAATCTCGAGAACATGGTTGTCAAATTTCTGTGGTATTTATTGTTTTTTTACTTAGTTTATCACTTGATATAAAAAATGCAAGCCTGATCGGTCTTTGGGTCAATCGTATTGACTGTTTATGAATCTTATCGGAGTTTTTTCAGCGCTTCTTCCACATCTGAAACGAAATACAGATGTTTACCCTGATTGGATTCATAAATAAAATCATTCAGCGCCTTGCTTGTATACCCGGAAAAATCACCAATGATTGCCAGTCGGATGCCGTAATTCACATATTTCTGGATAATTTCACCGGCAAGCCGGGTTTTTAAATCAAAAAAATCTTCTGTTAATGCCTCTTTATCTATAATGATCGCATCACATTCGGTTTCATAGCGAACCGTTGCCATTAAATCCAACGCCGACTGGACATCGGTAAGGATCAGTGTAGTTGTATGGACATAGGCGATATTCTGGCCGTTATTGTTTAGTGTTTCTATTTGCATATTTTCCTCCGTTGGTTTTAATTCTGGTTCTGACACAAACATGTTAATTTTAGACTAAGTTAATGAAAATCTGTGAAGAATTCAATAGGCATGGTGATTCCGTTGTTACGCTTTAGTCATCTTGGCTGCTTTTATAGAAACCATCAATAGGACTCTTATTGAGATAAAAGATAGTCCTCTGGTTTTGTATACCGGGGATATTTTCCCACAGTTGATAACAATTCCTGAATTAGTTCATCAGAACATGATGGATTTTTCTTTAGTTCTATATACAAACACAATAATTGAGCAGTTGTGAGTAAGCAATGATTTCTTGCTTCAGCATATTTAAGCATTTGATTGGGAAAGACATCTTCCCGTCGCTCAAATAAAGGTGTATCGCAGTATCCATTGACAATAAGAATCGGTTTAGCTGAATGCTCATTATCTTCAATAAACATGGCAACCCATTTTTCGAGTTGAGCGGCATGCTTTTCAGCAGCACTTTTAGTAACTCCCTTAATTTCAGCGACTATATTTATATTTTTATATTCGGCTATTATATCGCTTCGACCTTGTTCAGCATCCAACATTCTAAAGCCTATTTCCGAAAGGACTACTTTCACGATTTCTTCTAATTGATTTCCACTAGATGTGACAAGCGTTTTATATCTTTGGATGATACTTATCACATTTTCTCGTTTATCTATTCCCTTTTGAATTTTAGTAAGTTTATCACGCTCTTTATTGAGCTTTTCTAATTCTTCATCTTCATTGAGAATAAAGAAATTGTTCGCCCATTCAGGTAATACGTAGTCATTAATAGATGAACTTAATTTATCATTTAATTTAAATAATTCACTTAAGTAAATTTTCCCATATTTTTCCCAATAATCATTGTTCTCATAATCTGCTTCATAATAGGGCATCGGCAATAATACTATTCTTCCCGATTCATATTCAAAAACAGCTGATACAGCCCGGTCACTCTTTGGAATTTTCAATAAGGTATTCTGAGTAGGAGCATTAAAATATGCTGCATATTGATATGATTCTTTAGCTGTTTTAAAGAAATCAAAATATGGCTGTTTTGCACATATCTCAAACTTATTGCCATAAACATGAGTTACTGAAAATTCTATTGGTAAAAAAGAATACATATCAAATTCTTCAACCATATTTGTTAAACGAGCATTTTTACCCGTAGCACTATATTTTTTTCACCCGTATAAACGTAGCAGTTTTCGTTTCTACCTATAAGTATAAAAATATTTTTTCCTTGTTTAAGCAATTCGACTAATTGCTCTTTTATTCTGGCAAAGTCTTCTTTGATTTGGCATGATGCATATTGAGAAAGCAAACGTTTATTTTGATAAGGACTAGTCGTTGATTCAGAATAAGAACTACTAATAAAATTTGCACCAATAATTACCGCATCGAAATCAAGAAAAGAAACATTGTTCTGAAAAGATTCTTCTTGAAAATTATGTATATTTAGTTCTTCAAATTCAGTATTTAATCCAAGCATTTCTAACTTATTTTTGTTTTTTGCAAGTACTTTTTGCAGAAAGTTGCAAGTTAAAAATACAGAATGTTGCATTATGGAAAATCCATAGTTTTGCAAGCTAAGCAAGTACTTTTTGCAGAAAGTTGCAAGTTAAAAATACAGAATGTTGCATTATGGAAAATCCATAGTTTTGCAAGCTAAGCAAGTACTTTTTGCAGAAAGTTGCAAGTTAAAAATACAGAATGTTGCATTATGGAAAATCCATAGTTTTGCAAGCTAAAATGCGAAGCAATTTCATGAGCAATCTAAACATTGCAGGCAATTATTATTTTTTCAATTGATTGTCCGATATTGAGCGATATAATTCATTGATGCTGGATTCCCGCATCCGGTTACTGGGTCCCGGAAACATGAGCAGGTGGCAGTGATGAAGGAGCCGATCCAGCATGGCAGCCGTCATCTGTTCATCATAGAGCACATTGACCCATCGGGAAAATTCAAGGTTGGTATTAAGAATGATAGACCGACGTTCATAACAATCGGATATGATTTCGAACAGGAGCTGTGCTCCCGTTCGGTCCAGTGGGACATAACCATATTCATCCAGAATAATCACTTCGGCTTTATTCAGTTTTTTCAGAAAAGCGGTCAGGGTACCGGCTACTTTGGCTTCCGACAGTTTATTCACCAGGGCGGCCGTTCGAAAGAATTTAACCGGGATTCCCTGTCGACAGGCGGCAACGCCGAGTGCGGTTGATAGCATAGTTTTGCCGGTTCCGGTGCCACCATAGAGAATCAGATTCTTCTTTTCGTGGATAAAGGCCAGGGATTTCAGGCCTTCTGGAGTCAGATCCGAAGGCAGGGTGATTTCATCAAAGCGATATCCTTCAAAGGTGTGAATCCCATAGAAACCGGCGCTGGTAACCAACTTTTGGGTGCGGGTGAGTTCCCGGTAATGGAGTTCATCACTAAGCAACTGATGCAGATATTCCTGGTGACTGCTGCCTTCGGTGGTTTGCGCCAACTCGGCCAGATTGCGACTCAGACGCAGTTTCCGGCAGCATTCAAAGATTTCTTTGTCGAGCATATCCGTCAGCCCCCTTTCCCTGAAGCAAGATATCATAGGCCGTCAGATTGGGCTGCATCGGGATCATTTTGGGAATGCCCGGAGCAAGGGTCATTGCAGGCAGCTCAGGTACATCCGAATACAACCGCCGGTAAAGACTCTCCAGACTATCGGCATCTCGCGCCTGATGAGCAATTGCATGGTTAACGGTATTTACGGCACTGTCAAAACCGGTGCGACTGGTCAACTCGGAAAGAACCTTGAGGATCTGTCCAACTTCGCTGCCTGAACAGGTGGCCAGATAGGTTTGCATGGTTTCCGGCATCAGCTCATAGATCCCAGTATATTTCAGGGCTCGGGGTCGCAGGGATAATTGTTTCAGATAGGGCAGCCAGTCCATCTGCTCTTGTTTGGTATCTCCGTAAAGACGCCGGTGGCGAACAATTTCACGAAAGTTTTCATCTTGAATAATCACCAGCGCTGAAGTTAAAACCAGATGAACCGGGCACTGGGCGTACTTTGGAGCCACCGAATAAGCATGCTGTCGTTTGTTCAGATAAATCCTGGCCCAGTTGTCGGCTTTGAGGGTTTGATGACCGGTGAGGTCAAACGCAATTCCGGGCAGTTTGTGGCAGGCCGTCAGATCAGCCTGAAACCGCTCCTCGATGGTTTCATCGTAGCGATAATGGTTCCGCCGGGCATCTTTCTCACACTCTGTCAGCAACTGCCGGTTATAATCCGACAGCGACAGAAAGCGGGGAACCGGTACCATGAAGTTGCGACGCTGATAGCCGACCTTGTTTTCGACGTTTCCTTTTTCATGGCCGGCCCCGGGATTCATGAAGACGGCTTTAAAATGGTAATGCTCCCGGAACCGTTCGAATTTGTCAGTCAGTTTTCGCCCGCCACCACGGATAATCTCGGTAACAATGACTTTCGTGTTATCAAACCAGAGTTCCCTTGGCACACAGCCAATGTGGCGGAATATGGCATCCAGCCCTTCCAGCAGGCATTCCATATTTTCCCCGTAGAACAGCTGCAGATAGCCTTTATTGCTGTATGGAAAAGAGACCTCCAGGTATTTTCCAGTCAGTTTTTGGCCATTTTCATAAAACTCAGCTGTACCAAAATCAACCTGCGCTTCTCCGGGTTGATGTACCAGTGGCAGATAGGCCTGTTTATTCTGCTTGAATATTTCCCGGTGTTTCACTGCGTAATAGCTGGCGACCGTCCGATAGGAGCAGTCAAAACCGGGAATTTCGGCCAGCAGGCGATGAAATACCCGTTTAGCTGTATGGCGCTGTTTGCGTGGGGCTGATTTGTCCTCAATCAGCCAGGAATCGATCATCTCCTTGTAGGGATCCAGTTTGGGACAGAATTGTTTCTCCAACGCCGGCTTTGGCGGCGGGCTGTTAAAATCAGTCTGATCAATGTATTTGCGTACCGTTCGCCAATCCAGGTGCAACGCTTCCGCAATCTGGGAAATATTTTCCCCTTTCTCATAAAAACGATTTCTGATATCATGTATCTGTGTGAACTTTGCATCTAGGTTACACTAAGTCATAAAAAACTGTGTGAGAAAGTCTCAAAACCCCAGTAAAATCAAGGAAATTCACTTGCAAAACGTAGAAAAAAGTAGTATAATTTTAGTGTAACAGTTACACTAAAGGAGGCTGCTCATGTACTACGATTACACAGTCAAAATCCCTTTGGTTAGGGGCAAGATAATCACCAAGAAAAAGGGCGATTCAACTTATGTCCTTTTTCAATACGGCCAACAATACAATGTCGAAAAGAAATATGCCATACCCCAACGTACCATCATCGGAAAGATTCATTCAGATAATCATGATGTCATGTATCCGAACGAGAAATTTCAAGATTACTTTCCGGAGGTTACCCTTCCAGAAGAACTGCCGGATTCTTATCGAAGCTGCGCTTTGAAGATTGGTTCATATGCGGTAATCCAAAAGGTTCTCCAAGAATATAAGTTAGAGAATCTTCTGAATACATGGTTTCCAAAAGACTGTGGATTACTACTCGATCTAATGGCATATCTGATTGTTGATGAAGAAAATGCAGGCCAGTACTATCCTGATTTTGCATTTAACCACCCACTGTTTTCGGAGGGAATGAGGATATACAGCGATTCAAAAGTAAGCCGGTTCCTTAAATCAGTTACTCGGGAACAGATTATTGGCTTCCTAAATGACTGGAACAAAAAACGTGATCATAAACAATGCATTTACATTTCGTATGATTCAACAAACAAGAACTGCCAAGCCGGTGATATTGATCTTATAGAATACGGCAAAGCGAAGGATGAAAAAGGACTTCCAGTGTTTAATCTTGCATTAGCATTTGATAAGACCAACCGAGTTCCGCTATTTTATGAGGAATATCCAGGTTCAATAACCGATGTTTCCCAGTTTGAGTATATGGTAGACAAGGTGAAAGAGTACAATTATAAATCGGTCGGTTTTATTCTGGACAGAGGATATTTCAGCAAAGCCAATATAAAATACATGGAAGATAATGGTTACTCCTTCATCATCATGGTTAAAGGCCGTAAAAATCTCGTATCTGAGCTGATAACAGCGAACCGAAATACATTTGAAACTGATCGTGAGTGTGCTATCCGTTCATACAGAGTTTATGGAAAAACAGTTTTAGCTAAGTTGTATGAGGACGATAATACTCTTAGATATTTCCATTTATACTTCAACCCTTCCAAACAGGCTGCTGAGAGAGAACAGCTGGAGCAACTGATTGAAAGACTTGGATTGTATTTGGAAAAACATATTGGAAAAGATATCACACTTGGGAACGTATATCACGAATATTTTGACCTTCGCTATAACAACAAGCATGCGCTTGTCTCGTATACAGAAAAAAAGGATGTCGTTCGGAAAAAGTTGGAGCAATGCGGTTATTTCTGCATTATCACCTCTACTGAAATGACTGTATCACAGGCACTTATCCATTACAAAGGTCGGGATATCTCTGAAAAACTATTCAGCACGGACAAATCGTTTATTGGGTCTAAAAGCAACCGGGTTCACACTTCCGAATCATTGTCTGCAAAGCTGTTTATCGAATTTATTGCACTGATTGTCCGTAACAGAATCTACAACCTCTTGAAGGAAACGATGCTTCGATTAGATACAAAACCGAATTATATGACGGTGCCTGCGGCGCTTCGCGAACTGGAAAAAATCGAAATGGTTAGACGGAGTAAAGACCATTATCGGCTTGATCACGCCGTAACCAAACGGCAGAAGGTTATTCTAAGTTCATTCGGCATGGACGAGAATAATATTCGTGATATTGCAAGCGGAATCGGCAATCTATTGTCGAAGAACCAGTCGCTGATGACAAATACAGATAGCCAGAATGAGGAGGAATACGACGATGGCGCGGACGAAATCGATAACTTCGATTGAAACTGAAATTACAAGAATAAATAGTGAGCTAACAAAACTTCAAGAAAAACAGGAGGCTCTATCGGACAGATTGTTGGAACTTCAAAAGCAAAAGAAGGAACACGAGGCCAAACAAGTAATGGAGGCTTTCCAAAAAAGTGGCAAAAGCTTGCAGGAGCTGATGACATTTTTAGATGTCTGAGGCAACGGTTTTGAGTTTCAAAAAGTATTTAGTGTAACTTTTATGCAAAGTTGAGGATTTAACTTCTTGGGGCGAATTTGGCGTAACACATCCCCCATAAGTATCGTGTAATACTGTAAGTTCTAGCCACTTCTGGCCCTTGATATAGTATCAAAATTGTTTTTGCTTGACATTGTAAACATGTTGCTATGTGTATTATTGGTAAGTTTTGGAATGTAATTTCTTCAGAGGGTTTTATTATCTTAAAAATTTGATCACCACTAAAACGCCTAACCGATTGTTGGCGTTGAGCACTACATTTAGGACAAAACAAGCTTTCATCAAAACTGCCTGACATTGTGTGATCGCATTTTTGTGATTTTATATCTCCTACAGAACGCTGAAATTTCGAATTATCAACAATTGCTTTCAATAATCCATCTAAATTATCAATCATCGACTTACTCCTTTCCGTTAAATAAAATATTTTTGAGTTAATTTTTTATGTTTCGATACCTTCAAATCATAAAAATCAATTTCAAATCTTTATCGTCAGTAACAATGCTGACAAATCTTGCCAACACTGCTTTTTCAATTTCACCTTCATTAAAATTTTTCTTATATGTTTTCCAATGTTTCTATTTCATTGAAATAACACTTCAATTTGTTCTATAAGAAAGCCAAAGTACCCTTATCAAAGGAATTTCCATTTTAGTAACGACATCTTCTAATTGATACATACAATTTCAGAGTTAATAGCGCCACTCCAAATTAACAAGATCTATTTCCATTATACATCTTTGTTCCACGTATTTCTACAAAACCCTCAATCAAACAATAAAAAACGAGACGCCAAGATTTTTTATCTCAACGTCCCGCCATTTATTTTTTATTGCAAAATCACATTTTTATAATTGACCGATATTCCCACACATAATATCATTTAATTTTTCAAGCAGTTGATCTTTATTCCAATCCCACCAACAAAGTGACTGCAATTTTTCAATTGTTTCATCGTCAAATCGCTTCTTAATCGGCTTTGCAGGCACACCGCCGACAATTGTGTAGGGCTCCACATCTTTCGTGACAACAGCTCTGGTTCCGATGATTGCTCCATTGCCAATCTGAACACCCGACATAATAACGGCTTCATAGCCAATCCAGACATCATTTCCAATCACAATATCACCCTTTTTATCCCAGGCCTTGGTAACATCTTTCTGCTCAAGGCCATATTCTTCCCAAAATAACGGAAATGGGTAAGTCGACAACGACTTCATGGTATGATTAGCACTGGTAAAAATGAACTTTGCACCGCAGGCAATGGAACAGAATTTACCAATAATCAATTGATCCTGATTGATGGGATAATGATATAACACATTATTTTTTTCAAAATCGATGGGATCATTTACAAAATCGTTATAGATGGTATAGTCGCCAATCTTAATATTGGGATTGTTAATAACAGTATTCAGATAAATGGTCTGGGTATCACCAGTCCGAGGGTATGTTTTTTCTTCCGGAATAGACATTTCAAATCCTCCTAAATAGTTTAATTATTTAGGTGTTTGCAAAACTCAATAAATCCCTTGGATAAGTCATTTCTTGTATAGTATATTTATACAGCTCCTCACCAAATCAGCTTATATTTATCCAAAATTGATTTGGAATAGCTTATTTACGTCAGTTTTTATAATTAGTTTCGCAATTACCTAAGTTTAATTATCTTTCAGATCTATTCCGGTAATTACAATACAGCATTTCATTGCTTTCCCACCTTTTCTATTCCATTTTATTTAACTGAAGATAACCTTCGATCTTTTTTTCTAAAGCACTCTTCGCTATTGTATCGAGTTCATCAACGCAAAAAAATACTCCGGTTTATGGGTTTTATATAGCTGATACCATGCCTCCAATGTTTCTGGCGAAAAAACTTCCAATGCTTTTAGGACTTCCACCGTAAATTCCAGTGGTGCTACCCCGGTAGCCGTGATTAAGTTTCCATCCGTAACCGCCGGGTCATTTTTATAAAATGCTTCACCTTTATAATCCGGGCAGACCATTTTAAGATACTCCAAATCATTGCTTGTATGGCGTCTGGCATCCAGGATGCCATTCTTGGCTAGTCCCATTGTCGCACCACAGATGGCGGCTACAATCTTATTTTCTTTAATACCCTGCGCGGCTTTCTTGATGATTGGTTCGTGGACTTCCTCTAACCATGTATCGCCACCGGGTAAAATCAGGGCATCTGCACTTTTTAAATCGCACTCTGCCACGCTGATATCCGGTAATATTTTCAAACCGCCCATCGTCGTAACGGGTGTCACATCAATCCCCACGGTCACAATTTTACAAGGGGCCAGCCCCTTTTTAAAATATCTGCCGGTATTAAGTTCCGCCGTTAAATATCCAATTTCCCAATCTGCCATGGTATCGCAAACATAAAGATATACTGTTCTCATCATTTTCTTTTCCTCCTCAAATTTTTTAAATAGCCGAGCATTGCAAAACAGCTTTTATTTCTAACAATCGAGGTTAAACTCATTGGCATTCATGTCTGAACAGAGAAGTGAGTAAACTGCCACATCAACCACCCCCCGGCCTTTCCAGTACTGTGCTTGTCGCATTACGCCTTCACAATCAAACTTGTTTTTCAGCAATACGCGATGTGAATGTTTGTTCTCAGGCATTACAAAGGCCTGTATTCGATTCATCCCCATCATTCTAAACAGATAATCAACCATCGCTCCAACGGTTTCGGTTGCAAATCCCCTATGCCAATAGTTTTCATTAATTCGATAGCCTATTGTTACCATGTTAACCTTGTTATCAAAATCAAAAATTTCGGCGACACCAACTAGTTCTTCTGGTGCTTCGGTCAAAAAAATTCCTAAAAACAACGTCTTACCTTTTTTAAAATCCCGTTCAAAATGACCGATCATATTTAAAACAGTGGTTTTGTTTTTTATAACATCTCCGGGAATGTACTTAAATATATTTTTATTGCTATAGATCTCAAATAATTTTTCAAGATCCGATTCTTCGATTTTTCGCAACATTATTTTCTCTGTCACAATGTGTGGAAACTGTTCAACACTACTAACCATCCTAAATCCCTCCAATGGTACAAAAGATAATTGTATCTCAATTACCCGACCAGATCTTATTATATCGTAACTCCCGAACTGATCACAACCCGAATTATTGTCCCTACGCCCGCTTCTGTTTTGTAGTCAATTTGTCGGGCCAATCAATCGCTTTATTGATTGGGCTAATAACATCCATGTCATTCTTTGTAATGTAATTTTGAATATCGATTATTGCCAAGTCTTTCTTCATCGTGTTTCCTCCTTATCGGTCGATTAATTTGTTTGCTTTTTTATTATACCTTGCAATTGTTGACAGCAGTATGGCAACAATCTATAATGATAATAATAAATTTAGGAAGGTGGCTGACCGATGAAAGTTGACAGGCTTGTTAGCATTATTATGATACTCCTTGATAAAAAGCGTATCGGCGCACAGGAGTTAGCCGATCTGTTTGAAGTTTCACCCCGCACAATCTACCGCGACATTGACACGATCAACATGGCGGGTATTCCTGTTCACTCTACATCGGGAGTGGGCGGCGGCTTTGAAATCATGCAGCAATACAAGATTGATAAAAAAGTTTTTTCGACTGCCGACCTTTCCGCTATCTTGATGGGGCTTTCCAGTCTTTCCAACATGATCCGAGGAGATGAACTGGTAAACGCCCTTGCGAAAGTCAAGAGTTTTATCCCCGCCGACAGAGCCAAAGACATTGAATTAAAAGCAAATCAAATCGTTGTCGATTTAAGTCCGTGGATGGGCAACCGGAACATCCAACCCTATTTAGAAATGATCAAAACAGCCTTACAGGAAAGCAAGCTACTTTCGTTTGAATATGCCGACCGCTACGGAAATAAAACCGCACGAACAACCGAGCCGTATCAGCTGGTATTAAAAAGTAGTCATTGGTACTTACAAGGGTATTGCCATAAAAGAAATCATTTTCGCTTATTTAAACTATCCCGGACATCAAACCTACAGATACAAGCGGAATCTTTTACGCCACGAGACTATCAAAAACCGCAGCTAGATTTTACTGATATTTTGGCAACGATGCAAATAAAAATCAAAATTCGTATTCATAAATCGATCGTGGACCGGGTCCTTGATTATTGCACTTATGAACACTTTTCGCCAGACGGTGATGAGTATTTCATTGTTCGTTTTCCTTTCATCGAGAACGAATATCACTACAATATTCTTTTCAGTTTTGGGGATAAATGCGAGTGTTTAGAGCCGTTGCATATCCGCACAGAAATGAAGCGTAGAATCCATGATATCGCTACCCTATACGAAAGTTAATGCATGGAATGGCCCCTCGTGAGTGAGGGGCAGGGGGTGAGAGTGTTGAAGACACTTTTTTATTGGGCAAATTCTTATATACCGCTACCTCTGCAATACCACCCAATAATTTATTGACACACTCTGCCACTATGCTATAATTATTATGTGATAACATGAAAAAAGGAAGTGAAGCGATCCGGCGCACTTGATATTGCAACGGCACTATCAGTAAGACGTGGAAAAGATTGATGAAATCGTAACTTAACAGAAATTTTTAGTCGTTTGACAACGGCTTTTTCTGCATGCAGTTTATGGTTTATATCTATTCCACGATTAAAAGACTTTGATTTTTAAAGACTGTGGATATCCACAGTCTTTTTTCATGTTATCACAAAAATTTTTCCTGGAGGAAACCAAATGTATCAAAAAATATTCTCATATCTTCACAAGCCGGAAATTTACCAAAACGGCACTGCCAATTTCTGGAAAGATGACCACATTTCTATTTGTTTACTTGAAGCACATCTCAATCCTGATGGCGATGCTGCCACCAGAAACAATACCTTTGTTGATGCTTCGGTAAACTGGATCGCATCAATTGCACCACCCAAACAGTATCCCAAGCTTCTTGATATCGGGTGCGGACCGGGTATCTATGCCAATAAATTTTATCAGAAGTCTTATTGCGTTACGGGGATTGACTTTTCTAAGCGTTCGATTGCTTATGCGAAAAGTTGTGCCGCAAAGAAAAATGCCAGCATTAGCTACCAAATTAAGGATTATCTTAAGATGACTTTTGAAAATGAATTTGACCTGATCACCCTTATATATTGCGATTTTGGGGTGCTTTCCCCACATGACCGGCATCTACTCTTAACAAAAATTCATGCCGCCTTAAAGCCTAATGGCCACTTTATCTTTGATGTATTCACGCCGAAATTTCATGCCGGAAAACCCGAATCAAACACGTGGAAATATTGCCCGAGCGGCTTTTGGAAGGAAGGCCCTCATCTTTGTCTGGACTCTTTTTACCGTTATGATAAATGGGCAACCGTCCTTAACCAAACGATTGTGATCACCGAAGAAACCGTTGATTGTTATAACATCTGGGAGCATACCTTTACGACGACAGAAATAATAAAAGAATTGGCTGCGGCGGGCTTTTTAGTTGACAACTTTTATGGCGATGTCGCGGGAGCGCCATTACTTCCCGATAGCGAAACAATCTGCACCGTAGCAAAAAAACATTAATCTGATTTTACCCCTTACCGAAGAGTATCCAGCAATGCTGGCTGATATTGTAATAAGCAAACTAACGGGGCCAGGGCTTTAAAACATGCCCTGGCCCCGTTATTATTCTTTTTTAGTTTTTTATTCCATTGCCCGCAATCGTTCGACCAGGGAATTGTTTTGAAAAGAGCGTACTGAAACACCCGAAACCAGAACCGGCACCAGCAATGTGACCAGAAGGTATGCTAGAAAATACCAAATCGGAAAGCGATAGTGCATATAGGTTACACCAAGTTCCCGCATCAGATGGACCAGCAGGTATCCCAACCCGGTGCCAAGTGTCAAGGTAATGACCATATTCCCCAACGCCAGAATTAATCCCTCGCCCTGGATCATCTTCATCAATTGGCCACTCGTCATTCCGATTGACTGCAGCATCGAAAACTCCTGCCGCCGCGAGATGATATTGGTCATCAGGGTATTAATCAAATTAATCAGACTAAAGGCGATAATAAAAATTGACAGCCCCAGAATCACCCGGTTGATCAGGGTGAACGATATCTTATCGGCAATCAGCTCTTCTCTAAGCGTATCCATTGCCAGGAGCGGATTTGCGTTGACCAGATTTTGTATCTGCGGCTCAATCTCAGCCCCGCTCAATTCAAAATCATCAACCGAGACCACCAGCGTTTCAGTGGTGTCAACTCCAGGAAATAAGAGGTCGAGCTTTTCCCGGGGAAGGAGAAACCAGCCGGCATTATAAGTCACTTCACTGTAGGTATCGACCGCGCCGACAACTGTAAAATCTTTCTCCACTTCCTCAGTGCCATTGAAATAATGGAGTGTGACGGTATCGCCCATTTCAAATTTCCAGCCAAATATTTCCTTTGCCACGCTATTATTGACAATCAGCAGTTCGTCATTGGCAATCATTTCATCATAGTCAAAGGCGCCTTCTTCTAAGACATTTCTAACATTTTCCTGATCTTCCCGGGTAAATGGGGCCAGGCTGTCCTGATTGTTGGTTTGATCCCTGTAATCGTAGTTGACTTGGGCTTTATGATAACTTTGCACCGCTTTAACGCCATCAATTTTTTTGATGCTCTCAATAAATTCAGGACTTAGGGGGTTGTTCAGCTGAATCCCGACATTGCCGTTCTCCATCGTTTGGGAGGCATTATAGTCATAGGCGATGATGTATTCACCCCATTGATAAAAGCCCTGTCGGGAATAATCCTCCGCTGTCATAGAGCCAATAAATGTCGCCCCGGTAAGAAAGATAACCCCGCCAACACCCAGGGAAATCATCGTCAAGAGCGTTTTTTTGCGATTCCTTTGGGCACTCATCATTGCCAGATGTAACGGTGTCATTTTCCGTTTGATGCTTTTAGACTCTTTTTTTCGACTCTGGCGGTACTGTGAAAAAAGCGATGCCTCAATCGACGTAACAGACGCTGCCAGTTTTGCCGGTTTTCGAATCGAGATCAGCACGGTTATCAAATCGGCCAGCAGGATAATCAAACTGACAATCAGCGTGCGTTCCCAGTCCCAGCCGCCTGGCTTAATCGAATAGGCGATCGGCCAGGCAATCAGAAAGCCTGCCATCGACCCGATCAGACACAGCAGAATCCCTTCCCGTGTGATTAAGGATTTAATCTGTTTTTTGGTTGCTCCCAGTGTTCGCAGTTGCCCAAACTGACGAATTCTGCCGACCACCGAAAGATAGAAGACGCTGTAAATAACCAATACACTGACCAGCAGGATGCCGATGCCAACGCCGACAACCACTCCAATATTCATGGCCGACATCGTCAGTGAACTGGAAAAATTGTTGTTTTCGTTAATATTTTTTCGTTCAATTCCGGCCTCTGCACCAATGCTACGAATGGTATCCAAAAACGCCTGCTCAGACATCTCCTCGGCCCCCTGAATTCGACAAAGGGCATGATAGGCGACATCCTTTAGTTGTGGTCCATTTTCGGCATATTCCCGGGAAAAGATTAGCGGATAGACCTTGGTAACCTCCGCTTCTTCTAAAAAACCGCTAACAATAAAGGTTTCGGTTTCCCCATCCAGAAAGGTCAGAGAAACCGTCTCCCCGATCGTGGCCGGCACGCCCAGTACCTTCATCAAGGACTGGTTAACCGCAATTTCATTGAATTGATGGGGATAGCTGCCTTCAATAACCGCAGTTGTTTTAATCGGCGCTGTTATTTCCTCATAATAAACTGGCCGGATCATTTCTCCATTTAATTCAAAGCCCTGACCCAATTTATCCAGGGTCATGAATTCAATCTGTTCTTCGCTCTCCAGCGCGGCAATCTGGGCCGCATTCACATTCATATAGGTGACATGCTGCATCAAAGCTACCTGTCTTTTTTGTTCAACACCCTGAGCCGAGGTGAACAGCGCCATCACCCCCAGCAAACTAACAGACAGGGCAATGGTTATAAGGATAAAGAGATTTCTCGTTTTACTGGTTTTAATACTGCGCAGGGCAAGATGACGAATAATGGCCTGATTATTGTTTCTGATTTTTTTTTGCCGTCTTCATCGATTTACGATCTTTCCATCCTCAATGCGAATGATGCGGTCCGCAAGTTGAGCGATTTCATTGTTATGGGTGATCATCACCAGCGTCTGCCCGAATTTTTTAATACTCATTTTTAAAAGACCCAGCACTTCCTGGCTGGTTTTGCTGTCTAAATTTCCCGTCGGTTCATCCGCCAGCACAATTGCCGGTTTTGATGCCAGCGCCCTGGCCAGAGCAACCCGCTGTTGCTGTCCCCCGGAGAGATTATTGGGGAAGCGCTGCGTCATCGTCTGCAAGTGCAGCAGCTCAATAATTGCACGGATATAGTTGCGGTCCGGCTTGTTGCCATCGAGTTCCAGCGGCAGGACAATATTCTCGTAGACATTCAGCATCGAGACCAGATTGTAGTTTTGAAACACAAAGCCAATTTGCCGCCGCCTAAAAATAGTCAGTTGCTCATCGGTCATCTGCGAAATTTCTTTTCCGCCGATCGTTACATTTCCGGCGGTAGGAACGTCCAGTCCGCCCAGCATATGGAGCAGTGTCGATTTTCCGCTGCCCGATGTCCCGACAATCGCTAAAAACTCGCCTTTCTCAACTGCGAGTTCGATGCCGTCAAGCGCTTTGACGCGATTGTCTTCTTTCCCATAATATTTTTTCAAATTTTTCGTTTCCAGTATTTTCATCGAATTGATTCCTCCTGTTTGCGCTAGTATAGCAAGACAAACTAACCAAAATATAACAGTTCTCATGAAATCAATACAAAATCAACTAAAAAAGAGCATTAATTCTAACAAACCGGTTAGAATTAACGCTACTTTGACAATTTTAAAAGGCATTGGGCAAAAACACCGAAAAGGTTGAGCCCTCACCGACAACAGAGCGCACCATGATGTAGCCGTTCTGCTTTTCTATGATTTCACGGGCCAGATAAAGGCCGATCCCGATTCCCTCAATCTCCTGATTTGCTTCTTCCCGGTAAAAGCGCTGAAAGATCTTCCCGTAATTCACTTCTGGAATTCCTTTGCCCTGATCGGTGATAGTGATTCGGGTATACATTTCACATCTTCTTACCTCAACGGTGATAAAACTGTGATTCGGTGCATACTTCACCGCATTCTCCAGCACATTAAACAAGGCTTCTGCCGTCCATTTTAAATCATGGTTTAAGCAGTATTCCTCGGGACAATTAACGGTGATCTGGATCTGCTTTTTTTCAGCCGGAACGGTGATGTCCGACAAGGCTTCCGCCAGCGTATCGAATAAATTGCCTGGTTGCTTTTTTAGTTGAATCAGGCCCGCTTCCAAGCGTGACGCTTTTACCATGAAGGATAGTAAAAATTCCAGCTTTTCAAGCTGAGTTCCCATTAATTTGAGCAGTTCATTTCTGGTCTGCTCCGGCAGATCGCGGTCCTGGATGGTTTCGTGCAGCAGTTTTAAATTGGTCATTGGCGTTTTTACCTGATGCGATATATCCGAAATAAAACCCTCCAGCACCTTTTTTTCAGTGGTTGATTTTTCTGTCACTATTTTTAATACGTCGGCGATGCGGACAATTTTCTGGTTAATCTTTGAAATCAGTGTTTCATCCAATAAATCCAGGGCATTGACGTTTTGATAATCATTATTAAACAGCAACTCCAGATTTTCGCTGATGTCATCCGTGATCGCGTTGATTTTTTTTTCATTTCTGCGTTTCTCAAAATAACCGCCCAAAATAAAAAACAGACAGAGTAGAATAGAAACTGCGGTTACTAAGGGCGAATGGAAAAACAAAAAAACAAAGCCACAATAGGCAACGCTAAGTAAGATGATCACGGCCCCCCAAAGCTTATTTCTCATCGGGCCCCCCAATCCATTGATAACCCATCCCATAGATGGTTTTGAGATGTTTTTTGTCCCTGGTGTCAATCTTTGATCTGATCCGGCTGATCATCATGGTCAGGGCATTTTCATCGACAAAGTTCTCGTTGCAATCCCACAATTTTTCCAGCAGCAACTGTCTTGTCAGCACCATCTGGCTGTTTTCAATGAGAATCTTAAGCAGCTTGTATTCGTTGCTGCTAAGCTCGATGGCATTACCGCCAAGACTGGCTTTTCGCTCTGAGAAATCAATGATCAGCTTGCCGTCGTTATAAATATGCTTCTCAACACGACCACTACTTCTTTTGATAATCACGGCGATCTTTTTTAGCATGACGCTGATCAGAAACGGCTTGGTGATGTAATCTTCGGCACCCAGTTCAAACCCCTTTAAGATATCACTTTCGAGATCATTGGCGGTTAAAAAAATAATTGGCGTATCGATTTGATCACGCCATTTTTTACATAAATCAAAACCATTGCCATCGGGCAGATTCACGTCCAAAACAATCAGATTAACTTGGCTTTGCACCAGCGCGCTGTCCGCTTCTCTAAAATTATAGGTCGAAATCACCTGATAACCCGCTGAAATAAGATTATAGGCCAAGGTGTGATTCAACACCTTGTCATCTTCGACAATCAATACCTTCATCATACCATTCCCATCCCTTTAATGCATTTGCATTTCGTTCATTTACTGTTATCGATCTGCGATCTGATCATTTTTCTTTGTTATTCTATCAGTGCCACTCACTTTAAACTATCATTTTCCAGTTTCAGTTGCAAGTTTTTTTTCTGCCTGTTTTCTTACGGCCGTGGGAGAAATCGGGATGGTTCTCCCCGATACAGCAGCGTCAGTCGGTGCATCGCTCGTGTCGCAGCGATATAAAGCAGGCTTTGGTCGTCGTCGCACTTATATGTATCACTGTTTGCATTAGGAATAATAACCTCGTCGAACTCCAGGCCTTTCGACATCTGGATGGAGGTGACCGAGATGCCATTGGTAAAGCTGGTGCTATCAGGCGAAATTAGCTGGATTTGATAATCTTCTGCAAGCAACTTATAAAAGACCAACGCCGAGCTGTTTGTTTTCAAGATGATTCCAAGCGATGCATTTCCGCTTTGAAGAAAGGCATCAAGCGTTACTTTGACTTTGGCAATCTCATCCTCTTTATCGCTGCATGGTATCATTGCCGGTGCATCCCCATGCCGTTCTACCGGCTCTAATCGATCCACCGGCTGAATTCCCTTGGCGAAAGAGATGATTTCGTAGGTTGAACGGTAGCTCTTTGTCAACTCCACCAACCGCGCATCGCTGAAAAGCTGCTGTATATCCGCTATGGTATGCCGATGGTTGGGGTTGATCAACTGTCCATAATCGCCTAAAATTGTTTTTTGACAGGGAAAGAGGCGGTTGATAACGGCGTATTGTATGGGCGTATAATCCTGCATTTCGTCAATGACCAAATGCTTGATGACTTTGCTTTCCGACAAGCCCTCAAATGCCGCGTGGAGATACATAAACGGGTATACATCTGCCCATTCCAGGGTTTTCCTGGCCGGCAACACAAGCATCTCCGACAACTCCAGCCACTGGTAAAAGCCCCGGTATAATGCCAGGCTGTTTTTGACTTTCAGCATCGCCATCAAGCCTTTTAGAATCGCTCCCGGTCGGGGTATTTCCTCACCCCTGAAGTTGTCGGCATCAAAACGGTCATGGATATCTTCAGCTATCAGACGCAGCCGTTTCTTGATAGGATAATTTTGATAACCATAAAAACGCCTCTGTATCCAATCCGCCGATGCTACAAAGCGCCCGCAGGGATAATCGACAAACTCAAAAATCATGGCGGGAAGTTCATGTAAATATCCATCCATCTGCTTTACAAAATCCAGTGTTGATTTAAACCTCACCCGCGCTGCCCATTTTGAATCTTCTGTTTCCAACGGGTCCTTATCTGCTTCAAAGGCAATGATGCCTTCTAAATGATCTTTGGCAATTTCGGCAAAACGCTGTTCTCTGATCGGTTCCTCGCCCAGCTCTGGTAAAACGGTGGAGATATAATCGCTAAAGACCTTGTTGGGTGATAGAATTTTTACATTTCTTGCCGCCAGTTTATCCTTAAAACGATAGAGTAAAAAGGCAATTCGATGCAGGGCAATGGCGGTTTTACCGGAACCGGCCACCCCTTGAATGATGATTGTTCCGGCTTTTTCATTGCGGATGATTTTATTCTGCTCTTTTTGAATGGTAGCAATAATGGATTTCATTTTTTCATCCGAAGTGTGGGAAAGCTCCCGCTGTAAAACATCGTCGTGAATGTTAACCGAGCTTTCCAGTGCATATTCTAAGACCCCGTTTTTTACTTTGAACTGGCGCTTGCGCGTCAGCTTTCCCTCAATTCTGCCCATTGGGGCATCATATCCTGCCGAACCAACCTCGCAATCATAGAACATACTGGCAAAGGGTGCCCGCCAATCAATGATTAAAAGTTCATTCTCATGGCTAAATGCGAAACGACCAATATAATGCTTTGTTGCAATTTGGCTTTCATTTGTCTGAAAATCGATTCGGGCAAAATAGGGGGATTCTTTCAGCTTGGCTAGCTTCTCCCATATTCCGACCGAAAAAGCCCCGGTTCTGTCAATTTGTTTTAGTGCCAATTCATTCTGAAACATTTCGTGGGGGTCAATCTCGCCACGATAGTCCGCCATGTAGCGTTTCGCATCCATATACTCTTTGTCGACACGGTCAACGTTTGCATTTGCTTGATGCAAAGCAGCGTCAAGTTTATCGTTGATGAGCTTAAGATGGGCAATTTCATCAGGAAATGGAATCGGGTCAATAAAGTCGGACGATCTTGCTTTGTGTTTAACGTTTTGTTTTTCATTTGTCATCTGTAACCTCCTTTGACAAAATAAAGCGTTGTGTCGGATAATTAAACTCAATAAGCAGCTCCGCTTCCGCAAAACCCAAGCTTTTAATCGCGCTACGGTGTCCGGTATCGGCTTTATCTCCCACTCTGTAGGTCGTTATACTAATTTCATTTCTACTAATTAACTCTCCCATCACCTTATCAAGAAATGCTTTAGGGATTCCTTTATTCCGATAAAACGGATGTGTGCCCATAAAGTCAATGTTGCCGGTCTCCGAAGAGAACAGCATGACTCCCACCGCAATAGCGCCATCTTTTAAGATCAGCGCCTGCTTATTTCTGATCCGCAGTTTTAATTCCACGGCATATTCCTCCTCATCTAAATGAGGGAAGCCATCTATAATAAGCCTAACTAAATCCATCCAGCAAGCGATATCGTCTTCGGTTGCAAGGGTTATATGCCATTGAGGTAGCTCTTTGCTGTGGAGCATTCCGTAATTACCTTCTACTCTGAATCTTAATTGCAAGGGATAGAATTTTTCGTTTTCCCGATATTTATTAGGCGATTGCTTATACATTGCGGTAAAAATGTTTGTAAAGGCCTGCTGGCTTTCATATCCGCCCACTGCGGCAATATCAATAATTGGTTTAGCCGAAAAAACCAATAACCATGCTGCTTCCGTCAGCCGCCGGCGCTGAACATAATCATGGATCGTTAAACCCACCATACTAGCAAATACTCTATGCAGATGATATTTTGAGTAATGAACAGCCGTTGCGACACGATTCAAATCCAT
This sequence comes from Acetobacterium sp. KB-1, assembly GCF_003260995.1. Lineage (NCBI taxonomy): Bacteria > Bacillati > Bacillota > Clostridia > Eubacteriales > Eubacteriaceae > Acetobacterium > Acetobacterium sp. KB-1. Next base: position 2,727,699 of record NZ_CP030040.1, on the reverse strand, counting down.
CTTTTCCGTTAAATGCGTTTCGATAAATTGGATTACTGCTGAAATTTTTGCGATACTGTTATTGTCCATATCATCCTCCTTATTTTGCCTTTGATATTTTATCAGTTTTTGCGCGATTTGTTTTGACTATTCTTGCTATCTTGCCTCACCGATAGAATTGATTGATCTAAATTATAAAGAAATTTGCACTTGTTTAATTGCTATTTCTAATCTTTCTGACATTGTCATTCATAAGATGTCTTCCTAGATTTTTATAAAGAATTTTTTTTATTTCAGACATTTCCTGACGATGTTCCTTAAGTAAATCATCAGGATTATCGTAAACGCCAAAATCCTGAGTTATTCCTTCACTTTGGATATAGGTGTTGTTCTTGTTCCAATCAATCATTGGATGTTTAAAGTCTTTTACTGCCACCCCATATCCACAAAACGACCCAGAACATTCACTATGAATGTTCTGCAATTTTTCCAGATATTTTTTATCAAGTATAAATCCCTCCAACTCATACCAATCATTTTCATATAACACTTCAACCCAGCTATGAAATACGTTTTTTGGTGCATTCTTGTAGACGATTCCCGTCATCGCACCTTTTTGCAACTTTTTATCAATCGTAAACCCATGAATTCGACACGGAATCCCAACTGCTCTTAACAGTGCCATAAAAAGCGTTCCTTTGGTGTTGCACTGTCCATATCCATCTGACAGGACTTTTGATGCTGGAATGTTGTCATCCACATTATAGCCAAACCTTATTTCATCTCTAACATAATTATAAATTGCTTTTATCTGTTGCTCCTCATCTAAATTCTCCCACTTCTTAATTTTTATTAACTCCTGGATCTTTTGATGAGAATAATTTAGTAGTTTTGTTTCTTCTAAAAATTTTTTGTGTTCCATTGATATCATCTCCCTAATCAAAAGCTGAATTTTTTACGCAAATAACAGCTGGTTTATATGCTTATTATACCCTCCTTTAGGATATATTATTTTAAAATCAGAGTAAAGTAAGTTGTTACATGGCTCATTGATGTTTCGTTTATCTAGGCATGGTTTTCTTTACTTACCAAAGATGGGTCAGGTTATTATTGTTGTAAGATGGGCTTCACTTCTTATTTGTTTGGATTAGATGGTGCAAAAAGAGTAGTTTGAAAAATAAAACTGGAAAAGCAAGACCTTATAATTCCCTTCCCGCAACCAATGCTGACATTTTTTGTACCATTATGTTAACATCAATTGATGGATATTGTTTCTAAAAGCTGATAAAATAGGCACAGGTGGTGAAAACATGAAAAATATGATTAGTCTGAATTTGCAGACTCTGCGAAAAGCCCATCGGTACACGCAGGAAGATGTGGCTGAAAAGATCACTGTTTCCCGACAGTCCGTTGCTAAATGGGAAAACGGCGAAAGCTTACCGGATATGAATAAATGCATTGCTCTGGCAGAGCTTTATAACATTTCCCTTGATACCCTCGTAAACGGTACCGAAACAGCTGGAGTACCCCTGCCGCCAAAAGGCAAGCACGTCTTTGGCACAGTCATAGTTGGTGAGCGCGGACAAATTGTCATTCCTAAAAAAGCCCGGGAAATCTTCCAGATCAACTCCGGAGACAGCCTGATGATTCTGGGTGATGAGAATCAAGGTGGACTGGCCCTGATTGATGCCAATCGATTCATCAGTCAGTTTGAATTTATTAAACAAGGCTTGGGCTATGCGCCTCCAACCGCTAATGATAAAGAATATGAAAATGAGGATTAAAAAAATGCAAATTGTCCTGCTTGTACTCGGTTTTGTGGTAATCGGCATCGCTGCTATCCTTAGTTATTTTTTTTACCGCAATTTACATCCGCTTGATGATCATTATCTCAAACAAACCACGGCAGCTGGTTTTACCCCAAAAACAGCCATTTTGGATAATGGTTCCACACTTAGCTATGGCGAGGGGCCAGATAATGGCCCCGCACTCCTTTTAATTCACGGTCAGGGCGTTTCCTGGGAAGATTATGCCGCCGTTCTACCTGAATTGTCAAAAAATTTTCATGTCTTTGCGGTGGATTGCTTTGGCCACGGTCAATCCAGTCATGATCCAACGCTTTATTCCTGTGCGGCGAATGGTCAAGCACTGATCTGGTTTATGGAACATCGTATCGGCAAGAAATGTCTTGTCTCCGGTCATTCTTCCGGCGGTATCCTGGCTGCCTGGCTCGGGGCCAACGCACCCAATCTGGTCAGTGGTGTTCTGCTTGAAGATCCCCCGCTCTTTGCCGTGACCCCAGCAGAAATGCAGCAAGGAGCTGGCTGCTTTGCCTGGAAGGATACCTTCATGACCATTCACAGTTTTAAAAACCAGACAGATGAAACAGATTTTGTTGTCTACTATTTTAAAAATGGCTACATGGTTTCCCTTTTCGGTGGTCTAAAAGAAAAGGTGGTCGCAGCCGTTGAAACATTCCGAGCAGAACATCCCGATCAGGGGCCAAGAATCTACTGGATCCCCTATTCCTGGCTACGCCTGATGAATACCATTGATCGCTATGATCTGGCCTTTGGCGAGCATTTTTATGACGGTTCATGGATGAACGCAGTCGATCAGGAAGCGTTACTAAAAGCGATTTCGTGCCCGACGATTTATCTGAAAGCCAAAACGAATTACGGTAAGGACGGAGTCTTGTACGCCGCCAACACGGATGAAGATGCAAACAAGGTTCAGGCTTTGCTCCCTGATTGCGAAACCCTTACCATCAAATCAGGCCATGACATCCACTATGAACATCCGGATTTTTTCATTTCCGCATTAAACAACCTGCAGACCAAGATAAAAAGCGGGAAATAGTTTGAGCTACTATTTCCCGATTTTTACTTATTTAATTGCTATTTCTAATCTTCTTGACCTTGTTATTCATAAGATGTCTTCCTGGATTTTCATAAAGAAACGTTTTAATTTCAGACATTTCCTGTTGGCGTTTCTTATTAAGTCGTTGATAGGCTGTTTTTTAAGTATGTTGTTAAAAATGCAACAATAGATAAAACTGCTACTGCTGTCAAAAATAGAAAAGTTGTGTCAAAAGATCCTTTACTTGCATCTACTATAATTCCTATGATAAATGGTGCTGTGAAGCTACCAGCTTGAGACCCAAAATTAACGAGTCCAACTACAGAACCTGTCACCTCAGGAGGGAACTGCTTCATAATCATACTATTAATAATAACAAATATTGCGGTTACACAAGCGATTGTTATTCCTTCAAAAACGAAGAACAACATTAACGATGGCGTCCTGTACATGATATAGACGGAGACCGCGGTTAAGACAGACATTATCAATGTTGATCGCCTTACCGTATCCATCTTCAATTTATCTGTTATAATTCCACTTGCCAGCATAGCAAATAAACCAAGGATTGCCGGCATCATCTGCCACTTTCCAGCTTCCATCAGGCTAATATGACGAGCTTGAACAAGATAAGTCGGTATCCATGTGTTTATTCCCCATGTTATCAGACTAACACAAAATCCAGCCAGGCACATACTCCATACAAAAGGAACTCTAATAACTTGCTTAAATGCCAATTTTTGGGGCTTGTCTATAGTTTGTATCGCGACTTTATCTTGAGTAGTTACTGGTAATTTTAATATCAGCAAATAAAGAACTGCCATAATAGCGCCAATTACCGCAATTATATAAAACAATGCACTCCACCCCATTTTGCCGATAATCCATGCAAAGAGTATGGAACTGATAATGGCAATTATAACCCCTGAAACTAATAGTATTGAAATCGCCTTTCCTTGTTCATTTCGAGGAAAAACTTGTGATATCGTTTTCAAAGCAGTAGGATAGAATGCTCCTAAACTAAGACCGAGTAAAAACCGAAATATTATTAGTGATAACGCGGACCATGCCAAACCCGAAAGTGCTGCAAAAACAGACCAGATAAGGATGCTACTAATCAAAACTTTTTTGGGACCATACTTATCTGCAAGCCAGCCCCCTGGCACTTGCATAAGTGCATATCCAAGAAAGAAGCTACTCATTATAAATCCTTGTGTTGAAGCATTTAAAACAAAGTCTTTGCTAATTTCCACAATCGCACAGTTAATTGAAAAACGATTCAGATTTCCCACACACCATCCTAAAAACAACAAAGTTAGTATTCCATACCGGCCTTGATTTTCAACAGAATTTTCAATACAATTCGATTTATCAACCATTTTTAGTAACCTTTCAATTTTAGTCTTTTGATTAAGTTTCCTCGGTTATCATTCTATGTCTTGACAGGTGAGATTTAATTACTGTGCCATCAAGACATAGAAATATGTATAGTTTTACTTTAGGTCAGTTTTACTTTCTTTGGCACCGCGTCAGCGCCAATGTTCACTTTATAATTCAGGTTTTTTGATGTTTCTCTAAATTCGTCTTTGACCTTTTCCATTAAATCACCGTCGCTCATCAATTCACAACACGCTCCCGCCAGCGTTTTCGCGGCAAACAACATGCCGTGAAAACCAAGATCAGAACCTGTGCATGCCGTCGCCTGCCATGTATGTGTAAACACGCCGATCGGCCATGTTGCGCAGTAAACAGCTCCAAACGGAAATAACCAGCTCGGATCTGCATCTCCCGAGATCGGAAATACCTCATTGTTTGTTTTGGGTACGACTTTGTCCAACAAGTCTTTGTCATAATACTCGGGCGGAATCTGGAACGCCTGTGCACCCCTGAGTTTTTGCTCAGGCGTAAATTGATCATTAAGTTTTTTAGCAAAGGCGTAATCATCTTCCGTAAAGGACGGACCGCCCAACTCGTTCATGTTCTTTACAAACAAATCGGCAAGCGTCTGATTTACGATTACTTCATTCCCTCCACCAAGAACCTCTACCTTTTCCAACGTAGTCCCTGTCATCATCGCCGCACCCTTTGCCACATCGACAAGACGTGGGAACGCCTCATCTAACTGTACCCGTTTGGGAGCCCGCATCATATACCATGACTGACATCTGTCCGGTACAGTGTTTGGAGCGATTCCATTGCCTAAAATTGAGTAATGCATCATGACTTCTTTCGGAAGATGCTCGCGCAGATAATTTGCCCCTACGTTCATCAATTCAACCGCATCGAGTGCACTACGACCAATATGTGCCTGCGGTGCATGGGCGGTTAGCCCTTTGAAGCTGAACACCACAGAAGTAGCCGCAAGACACGGTACTCTCCATGGAGTGTTGTTTGAAGATGGATGCCAGTAAAGCAGTGCATCACAATTGTCAAAATATCCATCCCTTAGCATAAACAGCTTTCCAATCAGCTCCTCCTCCGCGGGGCATCCATAATAGCGAATCGTACCCTGTAGTTCCCCTCGTTCTATTGCCTCTTTGATGGCAATGGCAGCACCAACACCACCCGTGCCCAACAGGTTGTGACCGCAACCATGTCCATGTCCACCTTGTACTCTTACCTTTCTCTCTGGCACAGAATCCTGCGATAAACTTTCAAGTGCATCATATTCACCTAGAATGCCGATAATCGGTTTTCCCTTCCCATATTCAGCGATAAGTGCCGTGGGCAAGTCTTTTAAGCCGAGCGTTACCTTTAGTCCCGAATCTTCCAATACCTTGGCCTGCAACTTTGAAGCAAATTCTTCTTCCAGCGAAACCTCAGGATTTTCCCAAATATCTCGCGCCATTTTTTTCAACATCTGGCTGTTTTTATCAATGCTGTCCCAGACTTCTTTCTTTATCATCATAACTCTCCTCGTATAATAAATTTAGATTGATTAAGGTAATGTCTAACACTTAATTAACAATTCCGTAAGCTGTATAAAGGTTTACGATCCCCGATATTTTTCCTCCTATCCCATAACTTTTATGATATCGTTTTACTAGGTAAATCAAGCCATCTAATTATTTACGATTATACTATCGATTTTTTATAATAACCAATACGTGTTTTAACATGAATCAATAGCCTGTAGGCTATCAATTGGTTCTTTTTACCTGATATTTGTTTTATAAAAAAAACTCTCGAAATTTTCATCGAGAGTTTTGTTAATAGTCCTATTTTGATGCAATAAAATCATTATACTGCTAATCTTTTTTGAAAAAATCAATCAAGTACTCTTTAAACTGCATTGAAGCCTTCGTTAAATAGCGTTCCTTGACAAAAGACAACGCAATCTCCCGTCTACATACCGGCTCTTTTATATGAATATAGACTGACATATCTTGTTGAACATCATTCCACTTAAGTTTCGGAAGCAATGCTACTCCCATATTGGAATTTACCAGTTCGATCAGATTTGCAGAAATATCCGTCTCAAACATAATATTCGGGGTAAATCCGGCCTGGTGACAGAGTTTTTCTGTTAATTCTCGTATGCCAAACCCCTCCTTTAAACTTATGAATGGCTCATTCGCTGCTTCTATCAAGTTTATCTCGCGATATTTTGCAAACTTATGCCCACTTGGAATAATTAAAAATATCTCTTCAATTACCAATGGTATACATTCTATGGAAGCACCTTTAATAGGTGGTGAAGAGATACAAAAATCAACTTCCCCGTTTTGAAGTTGCTGCTTCATTTTTGAAATTGAACCGATTGTTTGCCGAAAAATCATATTGGGATAACGTTTTGAATATCCTTCCAGAAGTTTGAAAAATGGACCGATATTATTTGCCGCAATTGAAATGTTTGAGCTTTCATTTATTGACATATCTGACAACTCACGTTTCCCATTATCAAGTTCCAGAAATACCCTTTCTACTCTATTAAGAAATGCTTTTCCAAAATGATTAAGTTTAATCTGTCTCCCAACGCGTTCAAATAATAGAACCCCCAATTCTTCTTCCAACTTTGAAATAACCTTACTTAAAGATGGTTGGGCAATATGAAGTTCCTCTGCTGCACGTGTCATGTGTTCACATCTTGCAACGGTAAGAAAGTACTTCAATTGAAGCAAGTTCATTTTTTCACACTCCTTTATATAGATTTCCGTTTGTTACGTGACACTAGGACTATTTCATTTCTCATATTCTCATTGGGTTCGCCCTGGTGCTAGAATAAAAATAGTACAAATCGAAATGAGAAAATCCAAAATTAATAAAAATGTGGTACGATGAAAAAATCGTACTGAAGGAGGATCTCATTATGGCAAAACAACATGATAAACAATTCAAACTGGATGCAGTCCGGTACTATGAAGAACACAAGGAACTCGGTCTGCGTGGTTGCGCCGAAAATCTCGGTATTGGTTGCAGCACCCTGGGAAAATGGAGCAGACAACTTCAGGATGCCGGTAATATCGAAAGTCGTGGTTCTGGCAATTATGCATCGGATGAAAGTAAAGAAATCGCACGGTTAAAACGTGAATTGCGGGATACCCAGGACGCACTGGATGTCCTAAAAAAGGCCATCGGCATTCTGGGAAAATAACCGAAACGATTTATTCTGAGGTTGCTAAAAAGGTGGAAGCTGCTCATCATGAGAAGCGCCGGGTTTCCATCTCCGGAATGCTGCAAAAACTGGGTGTATCACGAACCGGGTATCGATCATGGATCAACAGAAGACCATCGAAAACTCAAAAACGTCAGGAAGAAATAAAAACCAAAATCGAATCCATTTACAACAACTCAAAACAAAATTACGGTGCCCCCAAAATCGCTAAAAAACTAAAGCAGAGCGGCGAAATAATTTCTGAGCGGACTGTCGGTAAATACATGAAAGAAATGGGCATCAAGGCCCAGTGGTAAGCGATTCAAAAGATGGCGTAGTGCAAAATAGGTCGAATTATTGTAGACTAACCTAAAAGAACTTACAGGAGGTTCAGGATACAATGGACGAATCAAAAAGACAGCTTTGGGAAGAGCGTTTTGAAGAACAGGCAAACAGTGGAATGACGGTCGACGCCTGGTGTACCTCAAAGCAGCTTAACAAATATACCTACTATTATTGGAAGCAGCGGATCCGAAAGGCGAAAATGGAGCCGATGGAGAAAGGGACCACAGCACCACTGTTTGCAAAACTGGAAATGCCAACGGCTTCTGATGAGCGAATACCGGTGGCGGGACTGATTATCCGATGGCGGGGTTTTGAGCTGGTTTTGTCGGATCCCCATGATATCTCTCTGGCAACACAGTTTATCCGACAGCTTTCACAGTCATGATGGATCGGTTTATCAACGACACCACCCATATTTATATTGCGTGTGGAGCCACTGACTTCAGAAAACAGATGGATGGCCTGGCCGTCGTTGTTAATACGGAGTTCAAGCTGGATCCATTCGCTGACAAATGTGCCTTTATCTTCTGCAACCGGAAAAGAAATGCCCTTAAAGTTTTACGTTACGATGGCAACGGCTTTATTCTGGCTAGCAAGAAGCTGCTCAACGGCATGAAATTTCAGTGGCCCAGAACCCCATCGGAAGTCAGAGAAATAACCGGCCAGCAGGTTCAGTGGTTGCTTCAGGGGCTTGAAATCGAGCAGAAAAAAGCCCTTCAACCAGTGACGATGACGCTGGAAAACAGCTGCTTTTAACCGCTTCAAAACAGCGCAAATAAATTTGCAAAATGGCTTTAAAATGGCGTTTTAAAGACTTTTTATTACCGATAAATGTAGCATTCTGAAGCTAAAAATGGTATAATAGTACCAATAAAAAGCAAAGGAATGGATACGGATGACAGGACAAGAAGAACTGCTGATGCTGCGGGCGCTGGTGGAAAAACAGAAAGAAGAGCTGGCCGCCAAAGACGACATCATTGCCAAACAGAATATCCGCATTGAAAATATGGTGCAGGCGCTGCTGCAAGCTCGCAAAAAACTGTTTGGTTCCTCCACTGAAACATCGAGAAACCTGGATGGACAACTATCCCTGTTTGAAAAAACGCAGGAACTCGCGAAAGAACTGTTTGGTGAACAGCAGAAAATAACCGTCCCCAGTCATACCCGGAAAGCCCGCCAACCCGGAGTCCGTCAGGAAATGCTTGCCGGTCTTCCGAAGGAGATTGAAGAGTACATCATTGGGCCGGATGATTCCTGCGTCAAGTGCGGTGGAGCCCTTACGGTCATCGGCAAACGGATCGTCCGAACCGAAGTGACCTATGAGCCACCAAAACTGAAGGTGAAGCAGATTGTCCAGCAGATTGCAAAATGTACCCAGTGTGGCAAAGAAGGCAGTGAGAATCCCAAGGATCATTTTCAGAAAGCCGCCATACCGGTGCCGGTACTCCCGCATTCCATTGCCACGCCGTCTCTGGTGGCTCAGGTCATGTACCAGAAGTTTGCCATGGGCATGCCCTTTGCCCGTCAGGAAAAAGACTGGTATCGGTTGGGGCTCATTCTATCCCGGTCAAACATGGCCAACTGGACAAACCGCTGCAGCGAAGAATGGCTAACCTCGGTTTATGAACGTATTCTTGCCGAACTGCGTACCTGTGAGGTGCTGCATATGGATGAGACACGGATTCAGTGTAACCGGGAGGAAGGCAGGAAAGCCAACAGCGAATCCTATATGTGGGTGATCCGTAGTGCGGCATGCGAGACAATCCGAGCCGTTTTCTTTCATTATTCGCCGACACGCAAAGGGGAGATCGCCAGGCAGCTGCTTTCCGGATTCCATGGCTATTTAACGACGGATGCGTATGCCGCTTATGAACAAGTCGAGAATATCCGGCGCAACTTATGTTGGTCGCACTGTCGTAGATATTTTATCGACAGCATTCCCTTGACCAGCAATGGGAAAGAAATCCCGGGTTCAAAGGGTGCCGAAGGACGAGCGTACATCGACCTGCTTTTTAAAATTGAGAACGAAATAAAGGATCTTCCTTATGAGGAGATCAGAGAAAAGCGTCTGGAAAGGTCACGCCCCATCCTCGATGCCTTTTGGTCGTGGGTTGACGAAACTGCGGCCATTCCAACGACAAATGAAAAGTTGACTAAAGCCCTGAATTATTCCAAAAACCAGAAGAAATATCTGGAAACCTTCCTGGAAGACGGACGTCTTCCCATCTCCAACAATCTCTGTGAGGCCAGCATCAAACCTTTTGCAACAGGGCGCCGCGCCTGGCTTTTTGCCGATTCGCCTAAAGGTGCAACCGCCAATGCGGTTCTGTACACGCTGGTGGAATCAGCCCGGGCTAATGAACTTAATGTATTCGAATATCTGAATTACCTTCTGACAGAAATCCCCAACAGTGACTATCTGCACCAGCCGGAAGTACTTGAAAAATACCTGCCATGGTCTCAGGAATTGCCTGAGGTGTGCAGACTCAATCATAACTACAAAAAGTGCCTCAAATAATGATGTCATCAGTATATCAGGTTTAGATCAAACTTGCTATACGTCATCTTTTGAGGCACTTACGGCCCAGTGGATCAAACCCTATACAATCACGACTAAAGATTCTGACTTCAGTAAAAAACTCCGAAATATTCTTGACGAACAATTCAATCCCGAACGCCCCAACGCTGTCTGGTGCAGCGATATTACCTATATTTGGACAATGGACGGATTTGTTTATCTAACCAGTATCATGGATTTGTACTCCCGAAAAATCATTGCCTGGACACTGTCAAAAACGATGGAAGTTTCCTGTGTAATCGACACCGTCAATAAAGCTAAAAGCCGCCGAAAAATCGATGCTCCCTTGATCATTCACAGTGATCGGGGCAGTCAATATGTTTCAAAAGAATACCAGAAAGCAACGGTAAAAATGCAGCGAAGTTACTCGAAAAAGGCCTATCCCTGGGATAATGCCTGCCTTGAATCCTTTCATGCCATCATTAAACGCGAATGGCTCAATCGTTTTAAAATCCTTGATTATAACCATGCTTACCGGCTGATCTTTGAATATCTGGAAACATTTTATAATACAATGCGCATCCATAGTCATTGCGATTATATGTCGCCGGATAATTTTGAAAAACTTTTTGTTAAAATGCAAAACGAAAATTTACGAATAGCAGGTTAAAATGTCAGTATTAAATTTCTCATTTTAATTTGTACTAAATCTTGACATAGGACCAGGTGCAAACTTATAATTCATTGAGAAAACACTTTTCCCTATACTCGGGATATTTGGAACAATATCATCAAAATACCTGAAGGATAATTTTCTAAAATTATTAAACCAATCGTGACCATATTTCTCACAAAAATATTTTTTGCTTTTATGCATAGATATTGAAAGTATAAATCTATCCATCAAATTTCTCCATTTTCTCCGGTTTATTCACATTACCTGTATATACATAACCAGTCAACACTCGTGGATATATATCAGCCTTCTCGCATTCAAATTTTAATAGTTTAAAACCACACTGTACTATCTCATATTTATACTGTCTATTAATATTACAGCCATAAGCAAATATGTTGTAGAACGGGTTGAACATATTTTGAATCATACTCGTCAATTTACCTTTAGCTTTTCCATGTTCTAAAAAAATAAATTGCCCACCCGGTTTCAATACACGGTAAATCTCAGCAAGAACCTTGTTCAAATTTTCTACACTGCAAAGTACAAACGTTGATACAACAGTATCAAATGAATTATCATTAAATGGTAGAAAATCTGCACTTGCAAATACTAAATTCACATTGATATTAGAGCTGTCAAGTTTTCTAATGTAGTTATCTACTGCAGTAATCTGATCTACATGCTCGGGATATAATGTAAGATTTGTTCCCTCACCAATACCAATTTCCAATATCTCTCCTTTAGCATCAGATAATATCTTTTTCCGAAGTTCTAAAATCGATTTTTTCCCAATATTTTTCTTCATCATCATTGGAAATATTTTATCTCGATACCAGTACATGCTCACACTTCCCTTCAACCACAACATCAATTTACTTGAAACCAAAATATAATAGACACGATTGCTCCTAACACAATTCTATACCATCCAAAGACCTTAAAATCATGATTTTTTATATATTTTAGTAAGAATTGAATTGCAATAATAGACACTAAAAATGCTGTTAGCATACCCGTCACTAAGACTATGAACTCTGTGTTTGTAAAGTTAAAACCAAACTTAACAATCTTCAATAAACTTGCACCAAACATAACTGGAATTGATAGAAAAAATGAAAATTCTGCGGCGATACTTCTAGACGTACCTAAAATGATTCCACCAAGAATTGTTGCTCCTGACCTAGAAGTTCCTGGGACAAGAGAAAGGACTTGAAAACACCCAATTAAGAATGCTGTCTTAAAACTTAAAGTATCAAAATCTACTATTTTGCTAACCTTGCTCCTATTTCGATTTTCAATTATTATAAATAATACACCATACAAAATTAATGTAATAGCAACCGTTTGGTAATTGTATAAGTTATCATTTAGCCAATCTCCAAACACAACTCCTATAACGCCTGCGGGGATAACGCCAATCAAAACTTTAAACCAAATATTGAATGTATTGATTTTCTCTTGTTCAGTTTTTGTTGAACTAAATGGATTTAGTTTATTAAAATAGAGAAGTGCAACAGCCAATATAGCACCCAGTTGAATTACAACGAAAAACATCTCTTTGAATGCCTCAGACATATTTAACTGTATAAATTCTTCAACCAATATCATGTGACCCGTACTACTGATTGGTAACCACTCCGTTATTCCTTCAACAATACCTAATAGGATGGCTTTTATTATTTCAATTGTCATCACATATCTCCATTTTTTCTTATTTATATTCTGTAATCTAATGACTAAAAGTCAAACCGTAATGAAGTACATCACAATCAAATAATACTCCAGAAAAACTCTTCACTTTTACGTTTATATATTTTCCGAAGGATATATGTCAATGACGCAAAAGCAATTAACCCAATTATTGTTATAGCAATTCCAAATATATCTTTTGAATACATGTTTGCACCAACGCTTACCCAGATAATAGTACCTGGAATTCTGGAAATTCCATAAATAATAAAAAGTCTAGATGGTTTTATTGGTGTTAATCCAGCTATATACATCATTAGATCTTTTGGAATAAAAGGAACTAAGCAAATTATGAAGGTTCCTATCATCCCCTGTGTCGAATTTAACATTTTACTAATTTTATCAATTTTATCCTTTTCTACAAATTTTGCGATAAAATCGTATCCCAAAAATCTTGATAAGTAAAATGCTGTTATTGAGCCTAACATAATGCCTACAATTGATAGAACAAATCCAATTGGTGTTCCGTAAATGTACCCTCCACAAATATTAAACAGATCCCCTGGTATTACTACCACAAGTACATGCACTGCTTGGATCAAAACATAGATTAGAAAACCAAAATTTCCGAAAGAAAGTAGATATTCTCTAATCTTTTCTGGTTGCTTTGCATTCTCAATAATCCAAGGTCCATAATTCCATGCAATTGTCATTAATAGTACACCCGTACATACAAGAACTATAAATTTAACAATGCTCTTTTGATCAAATTCTGTTTTCATAAAATCACCCTCAATCAATTTAATGATCTAATTGTAATTTTTAAAAATGAAAAACAGATTAAAGTTTGGGGAAAATCAATTGAAATTTACTACCTTCATTAAGTATTGAGGAAACTTTGATTTCTAAACTTAGAAGTTCACAAATTTCTTTAGCAATTGATAATCCAAGACCATTGCCACTAGAAGTCCTATTTCTTGCTTTGTCATTTGTGTAAAAACGATCAAATATTAATGCAAGCTCATTCTCACTCATTCCACAACCTGAATCAATAATTTCTAAAACAACTTTATCATCGTTACTAATGCAGTTAATCGCTATGGTGCCATTTGAATCTGTGAATTTCAATGCATTATCCAGTAATATAAGAATCAGCTGCTTTGTCATCGCCTTGTCAGTATTGATTTGTACATTAGGCTCACATGCACATGTAATTTCGAAATTTTCATGACATACGGAAATATCATTGTAAATTGTAGTTATTAATTCTGACAAATTAAACTGCTCAATCCTCACTGCCTTTTCATTGTCAATTTTTGCTAAATATAAAAGCTTTGTAATTAAATTTTCCATATATTCAGCTTCTGTTGTAATAGCTAATATTGACTTTTCTAATACCTCTCGATCATCTTTTCCCCATCTTGAAATTAGACTTGCATGTCCTATAATTGCAGCCAATGGCGTCTTTAACTCATGAGAAGCATCTGATACAAATTGAGCTTGTTTATTAAATATGCATTCAAGTTTATCTGCCATATTATTCAGAACTAATGAAAGTTCATAAAGTTCATCTCGACATTCTGGCAAAGGTATCCTTTCTGACAATCCTTTAGATGAAATCTTTTTTGAGGTTTTTATAATAATATCAATAGGTTTCAAAGCCTTCTTGGCAAAAATGTACCCTGATATCAACGCAATCATTATGCCAATGAGATCTACCAAAGCTAAAATACTGAATAAAATTTTTAGAAAGACTTTTTCATCATGTAAATCTTTAATTATTATGGCGTCATATGTGATATCCTGAATGATACATTTAGTTTTTTCAATTAAAAAATCTTCATCATCAAGTTCTTTTACTATTATTCGATCATATGGAATCAATGAGTGTTCTATGCCGTCAATGAATGCAGTGGTCTTAAACAATATGCCATCTTTGTTCCTAATTTCAACTAAAATATCCTTTCTAGAATAAAGCGCTTCACCCTTCTCTAAGTCTGATAGTTTAATACTATCAGTGAGTATGTATTTTTTTGTAGTTTCAATATCATTATGCGCAGAAAAGAATTGATACAACTCAACGCTATACAAAACACATGCACTTAAACAAAATAATGTTATTGAGAACATAAATGCAAAAACAAATGTCATACGTTTAGTTATTGAGAAATTCTTCACTAAATTCAATCTTTCACATCCTTTATGACATAGCCTATACCACGGATAGTATTGATAATTGTACTCTTATCATCGAAAATTTTAGTTCTTAAGTGCTTAATTGTGACATCAACAACATTGCTATCACCGTAATAATTCTCATCCCATACATTTTGTAAAAGCTTTTCACGACTCATTACGATGTTTTTGTTTAGAACTAGCTGATATAGCAAATCATACTCTTTTTTAGTCAAGCTTATTTCTTTCTCCTCTAGAAATACTTGATAACTATCCGTACATATAGTAATCTTTCCAACGGATAATTTATTTAAGTTTTGATTTTGACTTCTTGTCACTACACGAATTCGAGCAAAAAGTTCTTCAATTCGGAACGGTTTTGTAATATAGTCATTTGCACCACTGTCTAATCCTAAGACTTTATCTGTAAGGTCACTCTTTGCAGTAAGCATAATAATTGGTATATTTGAAAACTCTCTCACTTTTTTGCAGATATCAACTCCATTAATATATGGAATCATAACATCAAGTATAATAACATCAAATTTATCTTTTTTTGCTTTATTCAATGCTTCTCTACCATCATATGCAATGTCTGTTTCATACCCTTCGTGTTCGAGTTCCAGTTTAATAAATTCCGCTATATTTATTTCATCTTCAACAATTAAAATTTTCAACCTTATCCATCCTTTTATCATTAATTCAAGCTTGAGTTTGCTTCTGGCTATACTAACCCCTTGTAATATCAAAAGCATTGATAAAATCCGCCTCAATTTCGGTTAGGCTTGTATATATAACATCAAGGCCCAATAATCTCATTAAAAATTGCTTTTGATCCTTTTTTAGTGACAATTCCTCATGCCACGGTTGTCTGTTCTTATCTTTCTTTTGAAAAGAAGAATAAATCAGATAGAGAAGCAAGTCTCCCAAATATGAGTAATCCATATCATACCTATAAGAGTTGCCATCCTCAAAGCGAGCTAAACCGAAATCAATGAGGTATACATCCTCTTGATCGATGAGGACATTGGGAATCCGTATATCCCTATGAACAATACCATTTTCATGCAAATACATAATAATTTGAATCAATTTGATACCAATAGCGTATATTTCCTCATCTGAAAATTTATGATTATGTATGAATATCATATCTTTCAATGTCGTCCCCGGTTTCAACTCTAATACAAACGCATAGAATGATTTCTCATTTATAACCCCAAGAAGCTCAGGAATTCTAGAATCCCTGAGCTTTGAAAGAATCACTGCTTCGTGTACATTATTAGTTGAATTACGTGCAAAGATGCTGGGTTTGAATCTTTTGAGAACAACATTTTTTTGAAGGTCATTTTTAGCATGAAAGCACATGCCATATCTTCCTTCACCAGCTATCTCTTCAATTGTATATTCCCCATATTTTTTCCCACGATACTTTAAATTTCTAAAGCATTGTATCAGCTTAACCATTCAGTTTATTTCCGCAATTGTTACAGAATTTAGCATTGGGCGGCATTTTTCCACCGCAATTTTGGCAATACAATTCCACTTTAACCTGCTCACCGCAATTCAGACAAAACTTTGAACCCGCTGGTATATTTCTACTACACTTGCTACATTGTAATGAACCTTGGTTGAGAATAGCTTGACTCTGTCTTGGTTCATTGTGTTGATTTCTATAGTCATTATAATGACCACCCGAATGACTTCTAGATGCTAACATATCAAAGATACCACCTAGAATACCTTTTTTCTGATAGTGGGCGCTTCCATGATTACCATTTTTGTAATGACCTTTTTTTGAAGACTTTGAAAAGAAACTCATAATCTTACTCCCCTTTATTCAGTATTTGTTTTATGTTCCTATTTGACCATTATTTACTTTTGTTCAGAATCACGAGTTTGCCTAGTTTAATCAACTCATACCACAGAACCGCTATACATGAAATTCCTGCTGCAAGCAACAATTGCTCTGATGATAAAGATGTCAATTTCAAGAATCCGCTAATTGGCGTATAGAGCATAACTAACAGTCCCAATAATGTGCCAATAATTACTGCCCACATTACTCTATCCTTTATCTGTCTGATAAAAGTTCTTATAGCAAAATCTGTATTTGAACTGTTTACTTGTACAAGCAGTACATTAGATAGGAATATAATGCTCAATCCCATTGTTCTTGCAAGTGGCGCATTTTCTGGATACATATTTATAAAATTGTAGTATGTTGCAAAAGATGCTCCGAAGATCACTAATCCTTGCATGACACTCTTAGATAGCATTTTAGCCGTTAAAAGCTTTTCTTTTGGATTTCGTGGCGGTCTTTGCATAATATCACGTTCTGCTGGCTGGCGCTCCAAAACAATTGAACACGTTGGATCAATTACAAGTTCAAGTAAAACTACATGCAACGGAAGTAGCAAAAGGCTTGTGGGACTTATTCCCATTAAAGGTGCTAGCAATGAAGCAAATGCTATTGGAATATGGATAGTAAATACATAACCAACCGCCTTTTTAATGTTGTCATATATTCGCCTACCATCCTTGATGGTATCCACAATGGTTGAAAAATTATCATCTAGAAGTATCAAATCCGCTGCTTCCCTAGAAACTTCGGAACCTCGTTTACCCATTGCTATTCCAATATCAGCATATTTTAATGCTGGTGCATCGTTGACACCATCTCCTGTCATAGCTACAACTTCACCATTTTCTTTAAATGCTTTGACAATCCTCATCTTGTGTTCAGGAAGAACACGTGAAAAGATACTAACATCTTTCACTTTTTCTCTCAGTTCGTCATCACTCATTTCACTGAGTTCATCACCCGTTATTATGTGATCGCTATTAGGCATGTTGATTTGTTTTGCTATAGAACTCGCTGTAATTCCGTTGTCCCCAGTAATCATAACAACTCGAACTCCAGCTTTTGTACAGGTATTAATATCTTCTTTTACTGATTCTCTTGGTGGATCTGCAAGACCTACCATTCCCAAAAGCTCCAGTCTACAGTCTGTGAGAGTATCCGGAATTTCATTTTCAATTTTAATACTCATCTGGCCAACGGCTATAACACGAAGGCCTTGTTTTGACATTTCGTAGATTTTAGCTTCTGCAATCTGTCTTTCTTCAGAGGAAAGGTTGCATAATGTTAGGATTCTTTCTGGAGAACCTTTTGCAGCAACTACAATATCATTGCCGTTTCTCCACACATTCCCCATCATTTTATTTTCATCAGTGAAGGCATACTCTTTTAACAATCGTCCACCAAAAAGAATATCCTTCGATATACCCAATTCTTCACAGCGGGCTATCATAGCTTTTTCCATTGGATCATATGCATCCGATTTACATCCCATACCCATTATCTTGGATATATATTTTTCGTCACCTGATTTGCTATAGGTTTCTCTAACAGCCATCTTATTTAGTGTTATAGTACCAGTTTTATCGACACAGAGCACAGAAACTGCACCCAGAGTCTCAACTGATGGAAGTCTCCTTACAAGAGATTGTTTTTTAGCCAGTCTCCATGCTCCCATTGATAAAAAAACTGTTAAAATAACAGGAAACTCCTCTGGTATCATTGCCATTGCAAGAGTTATACCTGATAAGATGCTTTCAATAATTCTGCTTTTAAAAGCGTGATCAGGGATATTGAAGAACGTTACAACACCTACTAAAACAAACAGAACCGCTGCAATCGTACCACACAGTTTTACAAGTCTACCTGTCTGTTTCTGAAGTGGCGTATCTCCAACAGGAGCAAGTGCAATTTCCTTACCAATCTTTCCATATTCAGTTGATAGTCCAATTTTATCGACCAAAATCGTTCCAGTTCCTTGAGTGACAAGCGTTCCAGCATAGCAATAGTCACGGCGCCAATAATCATTATTTTCATTTATATAGTTTTCACTAGTTAATTTCCAGACACCAAGGGACTCTCCTGTAAGAGATGATTCATCAACACATAACGTACTTGCCCTTACAACAGTTCCATCTGCTGGTATCTTAACACCCTCAGCAATATACATGATATCCCCAGGAACCAAATCAGAACTGTTTATAGTTTTTTCTTCTCCATCACGTAGTACTTTAATGTGTGGTGCCGATAAATCTTTTAATGCCTTTAATGTTTTATCTGTTTTCCATTCTTGTATTGCCTCGATGCTAATTATTCCAACTACGAATACTAACATAATTGCTCCGTCCTTAGGTTCTCCTAGAACAAAGTAAACCCCTGCTGCGATTATCAGCAACAAAAACATTGGTTCAGTAATGACATGAAAAATTTTATGAAATATATTTTCTTTCTTTTCAGGTACTAGCTCATTCTTTCCAAACTGCTCCTGAAGTTTTTTTGCCTCTGAGGTTGTCAACCCCTTCAACTCAGTGATTTTTTGTTCTGTCATAAAAGTTACCTCCACTTTCGCTTAATATTAAAGATAGCTCTATGGCATTGCAATCTTCAGATATGTCCAAAAATAGGTACAAAAAAACCCGTGGAACATATTACTGTCCCACGAGTTATATTTACCCGCTGCCTAGTTAGGCCCAGCCCCATGAACTTACTAATAAGTTCATCGCCTGCTCAGTTTGTACTGTAGATTTATATGCAGTGCAATTAGATACAAAAATAATATCATATAGATTATAGTTTTGTCAAGTGGTTTTATATTAGAAACTTGTCCATTGAGATGTAACTATTATAGGTCATATTTTACTATTCAATAATTCTAATTAGAAGCAATACACGATGAATTGCTTTGTTTTTGAATACCTGATATTATAAATGCTATATGGAGGTATATACAAATGGGTGAAATAGGTGAATTTCTAGGTTGGCTGACGGTGTTCTCTTTTGGGGCAACCTTAGCGAATTACATATTAAAATATATTAATAAAAAATATTCAAAATTAATAAATTCCACGCTTAAATATAAAAAATTCAATGCTCTTTTCATGAAAATATTTGTACGGCATCATAAATTCTGGGGAATTGCTACAATTATAACCCTCTTACTACATTTTTATATTCAGTCAACATTTCGTGAAGTGAGCACTACAGGCCTGATAGCAGGTGGTATATTGCTTATTCAAATGTTATTAGGCATGTCTGGGGCTTACATTTTTAAAAAGAGACAAGGATTGTGGTTTGTTAGTCATAGAATAATTTCAATCATATTGATATTAGGAATTATCATACATTTATTATAAAAATCATGCCTAGATTCTATATCTGGGCTTTTTTAATTCACAACATTCTAATTTCAGCCTGCATTACAGATGCTTCTTCATCATCCCAAAGTGCTTGCAGTTCTTCTCTTGTCGCCACTGGGAAATCTTTCGGTTCCACTTCTCCCATTTGTATAGGAGCCAAATGAGTGATGATTTCTTGACATAGATTCTGATCAGGACAATTCATAATAAATCCGCCATAAATAGATTCACAAATTAGGCTGTCACACATATCCGTCATAATAATCTTGTCAGCTGCATAAGCATTCTTAGCTTCCAACAACAGTTTCTTTTGATTTCACAACATCTGATGGAAGATTGTATCCACCGACTTCAATGTTTTGTACCATATCCTTTGTAATTTGAGCGCCAGCCTTGATTTCTTTAATCACTCTGACAATCTCAGTCTTCTGGCTAATGCCTTTATTGAATAATGGCGTTATGCCAAAGCAAATGAGGAGTGAAAGCACAATGCAAAACACCCCGACAACCATTCTGTTTTTAAAAATATTCATACGTACCTCCGTTTTTTATAGTTTATGATCATAAGATTATTACCGCATCACCATTTCCAGACCCGCGATTAACCTTAACTCGCCAGTCTCAATCAATTCATTTACTTCATTCTCTGTATAGATGAGAACCTCTGTATTCCCGTCATTTTCAGGAGCAAGTACCATGGATCCTGACCACTTGCCTGCATATGCATAAGTTTCATGGTTATAACTCGTTTCAAATCGTTGTCCCTTTTCAAACACTATCACCATCTCCTTTATACGAAATAGACACATGTATAGCCAAGAGCGAGAAAAGGCGCTAGCGGATACGCCCTGCGCCCATACTCCTTGCTCGTGATTCTATAAATTATTTTTAATGCTCCATGAAAAATTATCACTAGACTCAGTCCAATGGCCATCCCAATCAGTGCTTTCCAAAAGCCGATAACAAGTCCGACTGTAGCTACAATCTTAATATCTCCACCGCCAATACCTGACGGACTCATCATAGCTGCAATGAGTAATGGGAGTGCTGCCAATATGCCGAACAGATGAACAGCATTAAAATCAATCAGTGATATCAGCGCCATCGATGACCATATGGCTGTTGGAATTTCTCTTTTTTTGATATCAGTACAGACTGCACATCCCATCAAACAAAAAAACAGCACCGCTTGAACGATGCTGCTACCCGGCATAGTTGAACATATTCCTGATTCTTTGCTCGAGGGTGGGCATGACCACGTCACCAAACAAAGCATAAAGCCCTGCAAGAAGTAATGCACCAAGCACTACTGCAATCAGAATTTTAACTGCTGTATCGATGTAACCTTAGTCTGATATGATCTTCCTTTTGAAAACCACCTTCTCCGACATTCTTATAGTATTTTTCAGTGTCGAAGTAGGGCGGATCCAAATAAAAAAAGCTGACAGGGCGATCATATTGCCGAATCAGCTTTTCAAAATCTTTATTCTCGATAACTACTTTCGCAAGTCTTCTGTGGGCTTGCTCAATAATTGGAAAATTGCTTCTGATGTCATGGGGTTGGCTACCGAAGCTCGTGAGTCCTGATGCATAGCTGTATCTGATGAGCTGATAAAAGCAAGCTGCACGTTTGACGTCATTTTCAACATACGCCTTATCAAGGACAGCTTTGACTTCATCAAAGTCCTCTCTTGAATTTAAAACATACCTCAGTTCATTTTGAAGTTCTTCATATTGATCTCTCACACATCGGTAAAGGTTGACGAGTAGACTATTAAAGTCATTATAAACTTCAAAATCATTGCCCGGCGGTTTATGAAACAAGACCCAGCCACCACCACCAAATACTTCAATATACCTTTCATAATAAAGCGGAAAGAGCGAAACAATCAGTTCCCTCATGGATTTCTTTCCACCTATCCAACTCATAAAACTATTAATAAATCATCCCTCCTTCACACACACAAACCAGATTTGAAGCTGTTCATTGCTACTTGAATCTGGATAGAGGGACAGGGAATCTACAAGACCATTTTTTGCTTCTGCAATTTTTTCAATCCGGCTATTGAGCTGTCGTATGCTTGCGAGAACCTCCTGTTTATTAGCGCCATAATAATAACCACCATCGTCACTGCAGATAGGATGTCCTTCGCACCTGAGTGCATTAACAATGTCACGGATCTTCCTTCCGCTCATCTGAAACCGAAGTTCTAATCCCTTACTCTGAACAGCCCTCCCTGCACCTGTGTGATTTCTTTTTAAGTGAACTAAAAATCTCTCATTTAAATTTACATGTTCCACCTCCTCGCCTCCTTTTCTGGTGGGATAGTTTCTAGAAATAAAAAAAGGCCGCTTGATTCACTGCATATTGCAGTTTTTCAAGCGGCCCATTGGATTTATGGCATAAAAAATGTACGGTTTAAATGCCGTACCCTTATACCATTGATTATTCATTTGATTGAGTTCTAGTACTATTATCTTTTACATGTTCATTCCTCCCATACCTTGCTTTTGCTCATTGTCCATTGTTTCCTCAGAAGGCTTTGTAATTACTTTGAACTGATCTTCCCCAGGAACGATGCCCAGTGTTCTACCATTATCCCATTTCATGTGAAGTGTACCTGCATCGTCAACAATTTCAACGGTTCCCTGTGTCCCAGACTCAATAGGTGCATATGGATCATCCATACCGATGAGTTCAATTCGAGTGCCTACAGGGTACTGCTCTTTGATGCTTTCAACTTCTCTTCGAGATTTAAATCCGTTCATATTAGCGATACCTCCATGTTGTTTGATTTCTTGATTGTCATGTACAAATCTAATCCCTCCATTTCGTTTTGTGGCAATAAAAAAAGCCACACATCCTACAAATTTTGCTTTTGCAGAAAGGTAGCTTATTTAAACTTAACTTGGAACACTGCCGCTCTGTATTTGGCAATGAGTATTGAATGAATGATTGCTTTGAATGCCTGATCACCTATTAAAAACTTGTCAGCGATTTCATCCAGTCTGATATATTCTTTTGCTGTGTAGATGGTCTTTGCCATTTGATAGATAGCATAGCCATCAGTATTGATACCGCTTAGATTCATTTTCTTAAAATCAAAACTATCAGCATAAACATGATCCTTAGCTGCAGACCAGAGTTTATCATCAGCAGACAATAGAAATAAAACGGCCAGATGGATTGGACTTCTATTTTCGACTGGAATCTCTTGTAGGCGACAGACAGAACCGAATCTCCCTCTGTGTGATTGGCTTATGAAAAAATCACCTGCGCAGTTTCTAATCAAATGCTCAAGACGACTTTGAAGCCGGTGCGACTTACACTCATGAAAGCAACTTGAAATGAATCGATCATAGGATGCACCTCTACCATTACTTTTCAGACATTCAATATCTAAATCAAATCTAAATTGCTCTGGTAAGTTTGGCAAGACCTCTTCTTCTTTTTCTTGTGCATCTACCTTTCCAAATCCGTGTACCACAATTATTCCTCTACCCCTTGGTGAGAAATTTGGAACCAACATCATCAACTGCTCTAGCTCTTGAAGTTCTGAATCATTCATAAAATACTTTGACATCTTTTTTCCCTCTCTTTCAGAATTTTGAACATAAAAAAAGAGGCGGAGTCTGATGGTCATCCAAGTTGACCTAAAAACTTCGCCTCATAATCTTAACTTTTTTATCAATTTAATATTATTGTTTTACTTACACTCTCTTTTTTTACACATAGATATTCTATTTATGATTGGATTAAATTATCTTAGGTAGTTTAATGTCAAATTTACCACCTAATGCGGCTGTACCTATTCCAACAGCAATGAGCACTACAAAACTTGCGGTGCTAAGAGTCTTCCAATTAAACTCTTTCTTTTCTGAGTCTTTTTTATCGGCTAGCTGGACAGCTTCCATTTCCTGTACTCGTATATCTTCGTCCTTTTTATCCACCATTCGGAGAATCTCCATCTCGCGATCAATAATTTCATTCTGTTGTTCAGGAGTCAAATTTGGATTATCAAGGCACTTGCTTAAATCGGAACGCACTTTATCAGCAAATAGAATATACTCTTTCCTACTTTCTTGAAAACTCTCAATTTCTTTGTTTAAGATATCATACACTTGATTTGTGCTCTCATCATCACTTGAAATGATTTTATCAAGAATCTCTTTGTACTCAACCAACGAAGACTGAATCAGTTTTGAAAGTTCAGGAAACTGCGCAAGAAACTGCTGCGCCACTTCTGGACGCAACTCATTCAGTTTTGAAGCGTAACTCAACACATTACTATTTGGTATATTTCTGAAATCAGCCTTCTTAATAAGAGACAGGACTTGTTTTTCTACATCAGTATATTCCATATTCATACGCCTCCATTTGTAATGGTTTATTACCAATTTAACATTAATCGCATCTAAATTGATCCGCAACATTTACCTCATATTATACACTTATTCAACACTCAGTTGTTCCTTACAAACTGACCCCAAATCATCGAATTCTTCAATTTTGAGATATGTCATCTATATTTTAGCCCTTTTTCAGGGGTCAAAAAACGTCATTTTTTTATCTGTTTTTTGCCCAAAATTCAGGCCAAAACCACTATATGTTGTGGTCCACCTCTACTTTTTATCGCCCGAACCACTACGCGTCATCAGAATTATCGCTTCTACGTGCCCCCCATGCGGAAACATATCCACCAACTGTACCTTCTTCACCGCATACCCCGCCGCCACAAAAAACGGCAGATCCCGGGCCAGCGATGTCGCCTTACAAGACACATATACAAACACCTTGGGTTTAAAATCGAGAATTTTAAAGATCGCTTTGGGGTGGATGCCGTCCCGGGGCGGGTCCAGAATAATCACATCGGCCTGATCATGGAGGTTGGCCACTTCCACCATCACGTCGCCGGCGATAAACTGGCAGTAGTCGAGGCCATTCTTGGTGGCATTGGCCTTGGCGGCTTCGACCGCTTCGGCGACCAGCTCGATGCCGACCACCTTTTTAGAAACGGGCGCCAGTACCTGGGCAATGGTGCCGGTGCCGCAGTATAAATCATAAATCACTTCGTTTTGTTCCTGACCGACAAAGTCCCGGACGACGGAATAGAGTTTTTCGGCTCCTAAGGTATTGGTCTGGAAAAAGGAAAAGCTGGTGATTTCAAAGGTCAGTCCTAAAATCTTATCTTCAATTTTATCTTCGCCGTATAGAATTCTAGCCGTTTCGGCTTTGACCACATCGGCGACGCCATCGTTTTGGGTATGCAGAATTCCCCGGATCTGGCCGATAAGCGGTAGCTCCAGCAGGCATTTAACAAAGGCCGCTTCGTCCAGCGTTCCCTGGGTGGTGGTGGCCAGATTGATCAGCAGATCGCCGGTGTGTTTGCCCTTGCGCACGACCAGATGTCTTAAAAAGCCTTCGTGACTGCGTTTATGAAAATAGCTGTCCCCGGTTTGGGCAAAATAGCCCAGCACCGCCGTTTGAATCTGGTTAAAATCTTCATCGGTAATCTTGCAGCCATCGGTTTTGACGATATTATAAAAGCTGCCCTGTTCGTGAAGTCCCAGCATCAGCGGGCCCTCTTTTTCGTTATCGCCGAAAGAATACTCCATCTTATTCCGGTAACCAAAAACCTCGGGGCTGGGGACAATCCCCTCATAGGCAAAGTCTGTTATCCCGGCCTGATTAAGCAGGTTTAAGACGTAGCTTTCTTTGAGTTTGAGCTGTTCTTGATAGGGCAGGTTCTGGTAGGTACAGCCCCCGCATTTGGCAAAGACAGCGCAGGCGGCGTCAATTTCATTAGGAGCTTTTTCCAGTACTTCCACGATCCGGCCTTCATATTTTTTTCGTTTCTTGGCAATATTCACCCGTACCCGTTGGCCCGGCAGGCCGTTTTTCATAACGACTTTTTTTTCGCCATGCATGCCCCAGGATTTACCGGGGAAATTAAATCCTTCTATCGTTAATTCAATCTCTTCATTCTTTTTCATATGGACTCCTTAAATTTTCTTGTTGCTTATTTGGGGCTGTTTATTCAGCCGGTCTTCGCTGTTATGCTTTGGTCAGTTCCTGAAAATAGCGGGAAACGGCAAACATCCGGGCCCCGTTGATAATATCCTTGATGCTGATGGTGATTTCCTCGGGCGATTGTTTCATCCCGTTTTGCGCCCAGTCAATGATCATCCCCACCACCCCATAAGATAAAAATTCGGCGGTGAATGTTTTCTTCTGGGGCGTCATCACCGGGACTGCTTCCGAGTTCATTTTGCGATCACGGGACAGGTGTTCAATCATTTCCATAAAAATTTCCTTGGTGACGGTAAACAGATAGTTCTGAAATTCGGTGCCAGCGATCTCTTTTAGGGTCGTTTGATAAAAATGGCTATCACTTTTCATCGTCGTTAGTAGCTCCAGCACCTTGACGTCCCAGTTTTCGATCGTCAGATCTTTTCTGATCACGAGGATCGCTTCCTGATAAACGATCCAGTTGATCAGATCGTATTTATCCTGAAAATGATAATAAAAGGTCTGGCGGTTCAGACCACACTCGGCGGTAATTTCAGCGATGGTGATTTTTTCAAAACTTTTATTAGTTAGAATATGCTTAAAGCCTTTGGCGATGGCTTTTTTGGTAATTGACGCATCGGACATGCAGATACTCCTCATGATCTTTTTTAAGAATAATTATATCATTTCAGCTTGTTATTTCAAAGTGATCGACGGCAAATAAAAAGAACCCCACATATTGATGATATGCAGCGTTCTTTTTATTTTGGTCTATATATATTGAATTAAAGATTTTTGCAATTGAACTGGTCATTGTGCAGTGTGCGGGCGAGGGTCTGACCCCCTGGTCATCACTGATCGCCCCTATCTTAAATATTTAATTCTACTTATTTAGAATGACTGGTCTGAATTCAGTTCGGCTTTGACCGTCATATCTTTTTTATCAGCTTTCCGTTTCTTAATCATGGTCAGTAAAATCGTGGCGGCAAAGAACACCACCAGATAAATAGCCAGAATCAGGAAACTATGCCAGAAGTCACCCGAAATCGCACCGGTAATGGTGTCCTTAAACACCACTACTGAATAGGTCATCGGCATAAAGGGGTAAAGCACCTGGAAGAATCTTGGCACCGTTTCGATCGGGAAGGTCCCGCCACAGGAAGTCAACTGCAGAATCAGCAGCGTCAATGCCACAAATTTCCCGGCATCGCCCATGTGGATAATACAGAACTGGACAATCGCCAGGAAGGTCATCGAGACCAGACAAACTGATACAAAGTATAAGCCGGTATGGGCGATTTCCAGCCCTAAAGCATATTTAATGATACTGCCCAGCAAAATCGCCTGGGCCAGGCCCAACAACAGGTAGATAAAACTGCGGGCGGTTTTATTACTGCTTTCCCGGGACAAAATCTTGAATTTCTGATCGGCATCAAAATAGATCCCAAAGAAGATAATCAAGGCCCCAACCCATAGCGACAGGGACATAAAGTAGGGCGAAAAGTAGGTGCCATAGTTGGCAATCGGGTCAATAATCTCATCGTCCACAGTTACCGGCTCGCTGACATAGGTGCCCAAACCATTTAATTTGGCGGTATCGGCATTGGCATCATTCACGGCGGTGGTGACGCCGTTCTGGGCGGTAGTAATGCCGTTGCCTAACTGCTGCTGACCATCGACCAGGGTCGTGGCACCACTCGCCAGGGTGGTAGCACCGTCAGCCAGGGTATAAACGCCATTGGTCAAGGTGGTGGCCCCGTTTGATACCGCAGTAGCGCCGTTTGTCAGTGATGAGGCGCCATCTGAAACGGCACTGGCACCATCTGAGATACTATCAGCGGCATTGTTTAATTGACCGGCGGCGGCACTGACGATGGCAATCCCATCATCCAGATTGCTGGTACCGGCGGCCAATGCCTGGGTGCCGGTAGCAATGGCATCGGATGCTCCGCTTAACTGACTGCCCGCCGCTTCCAGTTGGGCAATGCTCTCGGCATTATCGCTGGAGGCCATATTCGAAATAAAGGCCGCAAACTGGGGATCGGCCATTAATTCGGGATGTTCGCCGACAAAGTCTGAAATAAAAGCCGAAGTCTGGTTGACATTGCCAATCAGGGTATCGACCCCAGCGGTATAGGCCTGAATCCCCTGATTAAGCTGCTCGGTTCCGTCAGCCAGGGTCGATGCGCCATCACTGACCTGGGCTGAACCGCTTTTGAGGGTACTGATGCCATCATTGAAATCAGTAAATTTTGCGGCAAATTCTGATGTTCCGGCGGCCAGGGTTTGGGTCCCATCGGCCAGGGTCTGACTGCCGGCGGCGAGGGCCTGGGTGCCAGATGCCAGAGTCTCCGAGCCCGTTGCCAATTCCCGGGAACCGGCGGCCAGCGAATCGGTGCCGTTAGCTAAGGTCTTAGAGCCCGTCAGCAATTGGGCCGAGCCACTGGAAAGCTGGCTTAACCCATCGTTAAGGGTCCCCAACTGACCGGGCACCTTGGCGACCTGATCGGTCAGATTGTTGACGATTTCGCCAGAGATACTCTCGCGTAAGCTGGTTTCCATTTGCAGCTCAGCTTTTCCTAAAATCTGACTGGCTAAATAATTTCGTTTTTCGTTGGGCGAAAAGATAATGCTGGCCGCCTGTTTATTGACGGTGGCCGCAGACGCAATATTTTGTGAAAAACTGCGCGGCACCACAATCATGGCATAGTAATCATCCGCTTCGGTCCCGGCTCGCCCGGTGGCTTCATCGGTGATCACGTACTTAAAGGTGCCATCCTTAATCAGTTTATCGAGAAATTCGTCACCGAGATTTCGCTGTTGATTATTGATGCTGGCGCCCACATCGTTATTGACGAGTGCGATTGGTAAATTATCCAGTTTTGAGTAGGGATCCCAAAAGGCACTGAGATAGAAAAAACTATACATAAGGGGAATAATAATGACGCCGATGATAACGATAAGTCTCACCGTATTGGCTTTGTTGACTCTATTTTTATTCATTTTTGCTCCTTTCATGTGCGTAAAGGAGTATAGCACGACGCTGTTCAGCTTGTAATTATACGATTGATTAAACTTGTCTAAAATCCCGACAACTTGGCTGATTTGTCTTAAAATGAAAACGGTCTCCTTATTTTTCTTAAGGTTTTGAATATGAATCTAAAAAAAAGAACCACTCCTTAATGAAGTGATCCCTCTTTTTTATTGCTTAATTAACCGGCATAATAATTTAGCTTATCTACCAAAACGCCTTTTGACTGGAGCCCGACAATGGTTTCGACGACTTCGCCGTTTTTGAATATTTTCATCGTTGGCACACTCATTACCCGGTATTGCTGGGCCAGGCTCTGAGTCTGATCGATATCGACCTTATAAACACTGGCTTTGTCTTTAATCTGCTCAGCGACGTCTTCTAAAACGGGAGCCAATGCTTTACAGGGCCCGCACCAGGTCGCAAAAAAATCTACCAGGACAACGCCTTTTCCATTTATCACCAAGTTATCAAATTCTGTTTGATCTAGTATCTTTGCCATTTTTTATCTCCTTTTTTTTAATCTCTTTAATTTTTAGCCAGTGGCGTATTTATTTTTTGTGCAATTTCTTCCAGTTCGTTCAAACACGTTGTGTTATCCAATGCTGGTCGCTCATCGGTATGGGAAAACTGAACAAAGCCGATTTCATCACAACTCAGGGTTTTTTTATACCATTCCAGGGTGTTATCAATGGCCTGAAACTGACGTGGATAATGAGGTGCCCCACCGACGCCAATAATCAGAATTTTTTTCTTTTTGATCGATGATTTATCTTTAAGGTTATAAATCATCTGGGTTCGATCAATCAGGGCCTTTATTTTTGATGGAAAAGCACTAAAATAAACCGGACTGGCCACAATCAGCAAATCACAGCTTTCCATTTTCTGATAAATCCCGGTCATATCATCTTCAATCACACATTCTCCCTGATGCGGAATACAATAATCACAGGCGATACAAGCCTGAACGTTTATTTGATTAATATTATATTCAAATAACTCGTACTCCACATTAAGTTTGCCAATAAAATAGTCGACGGCTTTCTGAGTGTTGTGATTATTTCGATGACTTCCCATAATTGCTACAATTTCCATTGGTATTTCCTTTCCTGCCTTTAGTTACTTAGGACTATTATACCCGACTTTTAGTAATATTAACACTATCGAATTATCTGATGCAAATTCTTTTTACGTCTTTGTTAACTTTTTTCAAAAAAGAAAAAAACCGAAGCCGTGTGAAAAGCGCTCGGTTTTTTCTAAAAACTTTGAAAGAGGGTAACTTGTTATGACTAAATAATACTCTATTTCTCTTAAGATTTCCTTAAAGCTATCATATTTTGACCAATTTTTTTAAAGTATCTATGAATTTCCCGGTACATTGGATCTTTGCACTACAAATTTTTCCCTGTGTTTCATATTGGACCATATATTTTCGTTTTCCGTCCATATTTGTCAGGGTGAAATTGCGCGTCTGTCCTTCAACTTTTTTTGCTTCCTCAATTGGCAGAATTTTTTTAATTTCCTCAATTTTTACTTCCAGGACGGTTTTCTTCCAGAAAAATATTTTTCGGTCAATAATTAACCGGTCGTGGGTGATAACCATCTCATAGATGGTTGTAATATAACGTAACGAAATCAAAAAGCCACCCATCATAATTACCAGGCTGATCACACCAACGATGGTTTTTAAACGATAATCTTCCAGGGTATTGGCAAACTGATTGTATAAAAAAGTATAGCCAACCACCACCACCATTAATATCCCCAGGGTTGTGATGCTGATTTGTTTGCTCTCAAGGGTTTCCCGTGCTTTAACTGCCATATGTCCTCCATATTTCTAAAGTCATTGTCATTATAACCCATTGATCCCATAAAAAAAAGAGCTTTAGCTCTTTTTTGATTGTTATTTTCTAGTCTTCCGGCGAAAAATCTTCTTTTCCGACACCACACAATGGGCAAACCCAATCGTCAGGAATATCTTCAAAAGCGGTTCCTGGGCTCACACCACTATCCGGGTCCCCGACCTCAGGATCATAAACATAACCACAAACATCACATACGTATTTCTGCATTTTTCCTCCTCCAGATTTCATCTGTCATAATTTTATTTCTTGAATATATATTTACCCCGGTATCTTATAATCTAACACCATAAAATAAAATCTGTTTTAAAACAATGCCACGTTAAAGGCACCTTCCAGAAAATCTGAAAGGTGCCTTTTCTTAACACTTCTAACTAGTCTTGAACAATTGCTTCTACTGGACATTGTTCCGCGCAAGCGCCACAGTCAGTACAAGTAGCTGCATCGATAACATAGATATCGCCTTCAGAAATTGCTTCTACTGGACATTCATCCATGCATGATCCACAAGCTATACATTCGTCTGTAATTTTATAAGCCATTTAAAAACCCTCCTTTTAGCATTAACAACATCTTTATTATATCCTTTTTTGTAGTGAAATCAAGATGATTATTTGTCTTTTTTGACTTTTTCGAATTTTTTTACTTCAATTTCTTCCAGAAGGTATCTTTTTACCTCCGTTTCGTCTTTATTGACCTGAATTTTGACGAAAACGGTTTCTTCCAGAATGCTTAACTTAAATACTTCACCCTCGCCATCGGCTGTAATGACTCTTTGTCCCACCTTGGGCAATTTTTTGGAAACTTCTTCGTAAAACTCCTGTTCATAGGTCAGACAACATAAAAGCCGACCGCAGATCCCTGAAATCTTAGTCGAATTAAGGGAAAGGTTTTGTTCCTTGGCCATTTTAATCGACACCGGTGTAAAATCACCCAGCCATTGGGCACAACAGGTGGTTCGTCCGCAAACGCCCAAGCCTTTAAATAGTTTGGCCTCATCGCGAACCCCAATTTGCCTCAGCTCAATCCGCACCTTAAAGATGGAAGCCAGATCTTTGACTAATTCTCTAAAATCCACCCGACCTTCGGCCGTAAAATAAAAGATCGCCTTTTTCTGATCAAAGGTGTATTCGACATCGACCAGTTTCATTTCCAGCTTGTGTTTTTTTGCCTTGGTAATAAAAACCGCTTTGGCATCCTGCTCGCTTTTCTTGAGCTTATTAAACTCAATGGTATCGGCTGCTGTTGCTTTACGGATAACCGGTTTGACCGGAGCCACTATTTCTTCCTCATCCACCACTCTGGCGGTCAAGGCAATTTCGCCATACTCAACGCCCCTGACGGTTTCCACAATAACCGGATCAAACTGTTCAAATGCTATATCCAGCGGATCAAAATAGTATATTTTGCCCACTTTTTTAAATCGTACGCCGACGACTGATTTTCCCATTGGATTTATCCTTTCTGAATTTTCATTATCTTAATGAAACACTTTTCCCATTGTAATCTTAAGTTAACATTATATTGTATCGTCGCCATCATTTCAAATAAAGTTTTAATAATGGCCTGATTTTTTTCGTTTTCCAGCAAATGGTGGTACGCTCTGTGGGCCGGGTTGGGCTCGCCATGATTCGGCAGGGGATGACCTTCCAGCAGCAAACTCACCTCATAAAACCAGTGAATAAAAAACTCCAGGATCGCCTGACTGGTGGCCTTATCTTTGGATAACACCTCCGCCAGGGTAAAGACCTTGATCTCATCGCCCTTTAAAAGGCTGTAAAGCTCCCTGAGAAAATGGGTCCGTTCTTTCTGGATCTCGCTATTACTCAGCAGATATAAGGCCATTCCCGGGGACCCACCGGCGGCCCCCACAACCTCCGAGACCGTATTCTTATCGAAATCAGTTTCTTGACAAAGAACGGTCTCCAGATCGACAAGACTCAGCGGCTGAAAATGATAACTCTGACAGCGCGATCGGATGGTGGGCAAAATGGATTGGATATGACTGGTGATGAGAATAAAAATATTATAACAAAGCGGCTCTTCTAATGATTTTAGCAAACTGTTCTGAGCTTCAGGGGTCATTCTTTCGGCCCCATCCACGATATTAATCCGCCAATTACCAGAGTAGGGTTTAATTGACAGCTCACTGATCATTTCCCGGACCTGACTGATCTTAATGCTGGCTTCACCGGCTTTGGGACCAATAATTTTAACGTCCGGGTGGTTTTCATGATCAATCTGGGTACAGACCGGACAATGGCCACAGCCTTTATCACGCTGATCCTGACATAAAAGCGCTTTGGCGAATTCCCGGGCCGTTTTCTTTTTTCCGAGGCCGTCGATTCCTGAAAAAAGGTAAGCATGACTGACCTCGCCGGTCTTTATTTCTTTCTCAAGATGACTGGTGATGGTTTGATGCCCCTGTATCTTTTCAAACATTTTTTTCCTCTCCAAGACAGTGACTAATTCGGTTTATTCTTTTTGCTATTATTGCTATCATCGCTGTCATCCCAATCCTCAGTATCCAGCCCCAGTTCTTCATCTAATTCGGCACTGAACTCTTCATAATCCAGAAGTTTTATCGCCTCTTCTAAATCACTCTCTTTGACAAAAACCTCAATATGAGCCGGCGTAAAATTTCCCATGAAGATACTGCGGATGGGTCCACCAAACCCTTTTTCTTTAGTGATTACCGGTATCCCGTTGGCACTTAGATAATTTTTAAGCAGGATAAAATCCATATCTGAGTCGGCCATGGTTAAATAGATATATTGATCTTCAATCATTTTTTTTACGCTCCTCTATGCATTCCCAGATTTCCTCATGGATGCTTTTTATACTTCGCAACTGGTTATTTAAAACACAGTTTATTTCCGTCCATCCGTATTCCGAAACCAGGGCCAAGGCACTGTGGTAGGAATCCCTCAGATGCTCCGGGCTGCTTTCGTGGATGTCTTTTTCCTGTTTGCCCGTTATTTTATTGTTCCGATTTTTAATCAGCTGCTGATTGATCTCCGGGGGAATGTTAAGAAAAAACACCTGATCCGGAATCGGCAGACCATAGAGATTAAATTCATAATCCCACAGCCAGTCAAGAAAACGTTTCCGTTCCCCAGGATCTTTTATTTTTCCCGCCTGATGGACCATATTAGAGGTGGTATAGCGATCGACCAGGACCAGTCCGCCCTGATTCAGAAAGTCCTCGTAATCTTCTTTATAGGACGCATAACGGTCGGCTGCGTAAAAGGTGGATGCAATGTACGGGCTGATGGTGCCGGGATCTTTTCCGAAGGCCCCTTCCAGATATAATTTTACCATGGCTGAGGATTTTTTGTCATAGCGGGGATAAGCAATTTTTTTCACTTTTTGCCCCTCTTTTAACAGCCGGTCATAGAGCAGCTCTGTTTGGGTTTGTTTGCCACTGCCGTCCACCCCTTCGATGACGATGAGTTGTCCCTGATGATTCTTTTCCATTTTTACCGGCTCCTTTTTTATGATTGTTATTTCTCTTTTTGTATCAATCCCCACCACCGCGACCTGCTGATCCAACAGATCATTCAGATAAACGACCATTTCCGGGCTGATCCGGCTGCCGGGCAGTAAAACCGGTATCCCCGGGGGATAGGGAATAATGAAATCCCCGACGAGCTGGCCAGCGGCCAGCTCCAGTTCTATCTTGCCGCGGTGTTCCGAAGCAAGGGCTTCCCAAAGAGGCATTTCTGTTTGCACCGCGGCGGTAAAATTTATGTGCTCCCAAAGACGGGTCTTTATTTCTTTTTTTTCAGGCAAACCCTGCCTGACGATTTTATTTATATCACAGATAGCTTGGGTTATTCTTTTTAAATCATCCTGGCTTGTTCCCATCCCAGTCATTGCCAGCACGTAATGATCTGCTGAAAGCTCACATTGAATGCCATACCTTGCTGACAGCCACGCTTCCACTTCGGTTCCCGTAATACCCCGGGTCACAAAAAGCCACTTGCTGCGGTCATACCGATTAGCCGGGTCACTGCCCTCATACAGGGTAATCGGCTGCTTGTCGTTCTGATTCCGGCAGAATTCCTGATGGGCCAAGGCAATGGTATTAAAAATAATTTCGCCCTTTTCATAAGCGGCGTCGACGGCCTCTTCTACCGAAATCATCAGCGGATAACTGGGTGACGAACTTTGGAGTAAGCTAAGAAACGATTTAATCTTTTGCCGATCGACCAGGCTGCCCTGAAAATGAATCAGCGAGCTTTGAGTCAGGGACCCCAGTAGTTTATGGGTACTCTGAATCACCACATCGGCTCCGGCCGACAGGGCGTCCAGGGGCAGTTTATCACTAAAAGCCAGATGAGCGCCATGGGCTTCATCTACAATTAAGAATTTTCCCTGTTCATGAAGAATTTCGGCAATTTTTTCTAAGTCGCTGGTGGTACCGTAATAGCTGGGGTTGGTCAGAATCATGCCCCCAATTTGGGGATTTTGGGACAGGGCCGTCTGGACCGAGGCGACACTGATTGAGCGGCCAAAACCCAAATCCTCTTCAAGCTCCGGGGTGATAAAAACCGCTTCAATGCGACCCAGACTAAGCGCTCCAAAAACCGCCCGATGACAGTTAGTCGGCACCAATAACTGTGCTCCCGGGGAACAGGTCCCCATAATCGCACTGTGAATGCCGGTGGTGGTGCCATTTACCAGAATCGCCGCTTCGTCGCTTTGATAAATCGTCGCCAGTTTAGTCTGGGCCTGGGCAATGATCCCCTGGGCATCGTGGAGATTATCGGCACCGGGTATTTCCGTAATATCGTAGTCGTATAAGGCAAACGCTTCACCCCGGCCCTTATGTCCGGGCATATGAAACCGACAGGTATTCTGGCTGTTAATTTTATCGAGTTCGTTTTTTATGATGCTCTTTTTTATATC
Organism: Acetobacterium sp. KB-1; assembly: GCF_003260995.1. NCBI lineage: Bacteria > Bacillati > Bacillota > Clostridia > Eubacteriales > Eubacteriaceae > Acetobacterium > Acetobacterium sp. KB-1. The sequence continues at coordinate 2,691,830 of NZ_CP030040.1, read as the reverse complement.
CATCTTTTTTGTCATGCTCATTTTTTTCATGACTTTATTCTAACACAACCGTCTGCCTTTAAACTGAGAAATTTTACTTTTATCCTTTAAACTTCGTGGGAATTATTATATAATGTTTGCGCAAATACATTTATGAGGTGAAAAGAACAATGTCCAGTGAAAAAATTATTAATATCAATATGGAAAATTTCGAAACCGAAATTTTATCCTATAATGGCGCTGTCATGGTCGATTTTTGGGCAGAATGGTGTGGGCCTTGTAAAGCGCTGTCCCCGACCATTGATGAAATTTCTCAGGAGCTTGGCGAAAATATGAAGGTTTGTAAGATCAATGTGGATGAAAACCAGACCCTGGCCCAACAATTCCGGGTCATGAGTATTCCCACCGTGGTTTTCTTTAAAAACGGTGAGGCGATCAATCGATTCGTTGGTGTCCGTGACAAAAACGAATACCTCGACACGATGAAAAACCTTTAATCCGGTACTTTAAAAAAGTCTTAACAGCACGATGCTGTTGAGACTTTTTTTAGTGTGTGCTTTATTAACAAGGATCAATTCCCGGTTTTGGAGGCGGGGGGAAAAACGGAAATGACACACTTTTATGGATGTGGTAAAATGATTATAAAAAAGTTAATGGCCGTTCACAAGGGTTGTAAACGGTAAATGGCGATTATTTATATGAGTCTCACATCATTTCTTCAAAGCGGAGCGTCTATGAAAAATATTATTGCTTTTGTTTTAGTAGCACTGATCCTATTCCCGGGATTCACAACACCCGGTTATGCACTGTCGACGTCGCAATCTGATTCTATCCAAACCTTGTTGGATGATGCCTGTCGTGTCTCAGGTGTACCCGGGATGTCCCTCTCAATACTTGCGAATGACCAGGTGTACTACTTTTCTTCCGGGTATGCAAATCGTGAAAAGCGACAAGTCGCAAATGAAAACACGCTCTATGAGCTGGCTTCGGTCAGTAAAGCTTTTACCGGCATGGGTATCCTGCTAATGGAAGAACAAGGGCTACTGTCAATGAATGACCCGATCCAAAAATATTTACCCTGGTTTACCTTAAACTATCAGGGGAAACCCGTTGATATGCAAGGTGTCACCCTTAATACCTTTTTACACCATACCAGCGGCTTAACAAATCGCCTTCACAGTCAATACATTCCCCAGGGCAATACGCCGGATATGCTAAAAAAAACCGTCGCAATGCTCGTCGATACTAATCTGTCATTTTATCCGGGTGAGCAGTATGATTACGGAACGGTTAATTATGATGTCTTGGGTTTGGTTATTGAGGTCGTATCCGGTCAGCGCTATGAAGACTACATGAAAAAACAAGTGTTTCAGCCGTTAGGGTTAAACCAGACCTATGTTTACAAAGAAGCTGCTCAAGCTACCGGACAATTAGCCCAGGGCTACCGCTCTTGCTTCTTTATCACGACCCCCTATGATGCCCCGGATTTTACCGGGAATAAACCGGCCGGCTACATCATCTCATGCACCCATGATATGGCTCGATGGATGGGCATCCAAATGGGGATTGTTTCGGATATACCCGAAATATTCCGTAAGGTTATTAAAACCTCGCATCAGGGGGACCAATCCGTTTCGGATGTCAACGGCATGTTTTATGCCGCGGGATGGTCCGTCAATTCCGACCAAACAATTATTGAGCACGCTGGCGGCAACCCCAATTTTGCCACCCAAGTGGTCCTGCTGCCAAGAGAAAATACCGCCATCTGCTTGTTGAGCAACGGCACAAATACGAACCTCAATTTAGTGTTAAAAGTTAAGGATATCCTGGCGGGTAATCTGGCTCAGTCCTATCAAATAAACGCGACCCAGTTTCTTGACATCGCCTTGTCCTCGGCCACCATTATTTGTGGGCTCTTGGCGCTGCTGTTCTTTGTTTGGGGTTTACGCCAAAAGAAAATGCCCAAGCGACAGCCTATAACAAAAAAGCACATCATCGCAACGGGTAGCTGTCTGATTGTGACTCTAATCTGCTGGGCTTTGCTTGTACTTATCGGGCCGAATTGGTCAACCATCCTGATTTGGCAAACGTCTAGTATGCTTACCGCTTTACTTTCACTGGCCTTATTCGCAACCAGTATTACCTGGTTTGTAGCCACGCGCCGCTAAGCTTCATGGCTGGTTGACTTACAACCATTTTCAACCAGCCAGCAAATCGTTCTAATTATTATGAAACTTTTCCGCCGGAGGGAATACCATCGACCGTCACCAATGACAATTTTTTGCCCTTGGTCGCGGCTAAAATCATCCCGTTGGATTCCAGACCCCGGAGGTTGACCGGTTTTAAGTTAGCCACCAGAATGACGGTTTTTCCAACCAGATCTTCCGGGGCATAATATTTGGCAATACCAGATACCACCTGACGTTTTTCCTGACCCACCAAAAGCTGTAAAACCAGTAATCGATCGGCATCGGGATGGGGTTCACAGGCCACCACTTCGGCCACCCGCAACTTCACCTTGGCAAAGTCGTCAATGGTGATCAGGCCCTCCGGCAGTTCTTGTTGCGTTTCGGCATCCTTTTCTTTTTTGGCTTTCGCAGCTTCTTTGACCGGTTTAGCTTCCTTTTTTTCAAGCTCAATCCGCGGGAACAGGGCGTCGCAACGTTCAATTTTGAGGCCTTCGGGATAGCCCCCAAAATGCTTTAAGCTGTCCCAGGTTAAACAATCCGCCGGACATTTTAGCTGTTCGCCGATTTTTTGGGCGGTTTCTGGCATTGCCGCGGAAATCAGCACCGTGACAATCCGTAGCGCTTCGGTCAGGTTATACATCACCTGGGCCAATCGGGCTTGTTTTTCCGGGGTTTTTCCCAGTATCCAGGGTTGGGTTTCATCAATATATTTATTGGAACGGGAAATCAGTTTCCAGGTTTCTTCCAGGGCCCGGCTAAAATCCAGTTTGTCCATGTAAGCACTGACAAGCCCCGGGGTTTTCTCGGCCAGTTCAATCAGGTCACGGTCGATTTCAGCTTTTTCCCGTTCTTTGGGAATCACACCGCCAAAGTATTTATCGGTCATCGCCAGGGTCCGGCTGAGCAGGTTGCCGAGGTCATTGGCCAGATCGGAATTGATATGGCTGACTAGCAGGTCTTCATTATAAACGCCGTCGGAACCATAGCTCATTTCCCGAAGCACATGGTAGCGCACGGCATCGACGCCATACTTTTCCACGAGTACCACCGGATCGACCACATTCCCCACCGATTTGGACATTTTGCCACCTTTTAGAAGGATCCAACCATGGCCATAAACCTGTTTGGGTAGCGGTAATTTTAACGCCATCAGGATAATTGGCCAGTAAATGGTATGGAAACGGATAATATCTTTGCCGACCAGATGAACATCAGCCGGCCAGTACCGATCCATCAGGTTGGGTTTATCATTGAGGTAACCGAGGGCTGAGATGTAGTTGGGCAGGGCATCAATCCACACATAAACGACATGTCCGGGATCAAAATCCACCGGTACCCCCCAGGTAAAGGAGGTCCGGGAAACGCATAAATCCTGCAAGCCGGGTTTAATAAAGTTATTGATCATTTCATTTTTTCGCGATTCGGGCTGAATAAAGTGAGGGTTATCGTCAATATATTTCATCAGACCATCGGCATATTTTGACATTCTAAAGAAGTAGGCTTCTTCCGAGGCTTTTTCCACCGGCCGTCCACAGTCCGGACAATTCCCATCGACTAATTGACTTTCGGTCCAGAACGATTCGCACGGCGTACAGTACCAACCTTCATAGTTGGATTTATAAATATCACCCTGATCATAGAGCTTTTTAAAAATACGTTGAATCGTTTTTTCATGCTCGGGATCGGTCGTTCGAATAAACTGATCGTAGTTGATGTTCATCGTCTCCCAGAGGTTTTTGATCCCGGTGACAATCCCATCGACATAGGCCTGAGGCGCAACTCCTGCGGCTTCGGCCACCTTTTCAATCTTTTGGCCATGTTCATCGGTACCGGTTAAAAAATAGGTATCATAGCCCTGCAGTTTTTTAAACCGGGTAATTGTATCCGCTGCCACCGTGGTATAGGTATGGCCGATATGCAGGTTTCCACTGGGATAATAAATGGGGGTTGAAATATAAAATGTTTTGTCTGTCATAAACTTCTCCTTTTATTGATTCTTCCGTATTTGATGGCTTAATCCACAAAAAACCCCCCGTCCAGTTAAGGGCGAAGGGTTCGCGTTACCACCTTAGTTCGCACTATTCTCACAAATAATGCCTTCATAAGTTATCTAAACTTTCAGTTTTATCGCGTCAAGCGGTCCAGGCTAAAACATTCACCCAAACTTACTCCGAGGCCATCTTCAATGCTTTTTCTGTCACCGGCTTTCACCATCCCGGCTCGCTCTTCACAGTGCCCACACCTACTCTTCTCTTCATCGTAATTTTTTATTGCTTTTTTAATTGCTATCCCTATTATACTTTAATTCCAGATTTTTTCAAGGGCTTTATCGTTTAACCGCATTATAAACATCCCGCCTGGAAATATTCCGGTCTTTGGCCACGGCTTTCATGGCTTCTTTTTCCGGCAGGCCCGTATTCAGATAATATTCCAGATGTTCTTCGAGACTCAGGCTTTCCAGTTCCAGTCCAGCTGCGGCGTTGCCTTCGTCGGCGGTCCGGCCTTCAATACAGAGCACATATTCGCCGCGGGGGGACTGCTCCTGATAATAATGAAGGTGTTCCTTGATCGTGCCATAGCGGGTTTCCTCGTAGCGTTTGGTAATTTCTCTTGAAATACTCATCTGCCGGTGACCCAGACCCTGCTGATCAAGAATTTCCAGGGTTTTTGATAGCCGGTGGGGGGATTCGTAAAGGACGACGGTAAACTCCGATGCTTCGATTCGTTTAAGGCCTTCTTTAACGGCCTTATTTTCTTTGCCTAAAAAACCGAGAAACAAAAAAGAGCGGGTATTAAGTCCTGACAGCACCAGACCGCAGAGTCCGGCGTTAGGGCCGGGAACCACTTCCAGCGCAATGTCATTCTCAACACAGCTTTTTACCAGCACCGATCCCGGATCAGAGATCAGCGGCATCCCGGCATCGGAAATCAGGGCGATGTCCTGGCCTTGTTTTAACAGTTGCATGAGGCCTTCACTGGACTGTTGTTCGTTATGTTGATGATAGGCCACCATCTTTTTGGAAATTTCAAAGTGATTGAGCAGCTTAATCGAATGTCTCGTATCTTCAGCAGCGATCAGATCAACCTCCTGCAAGACTCTTAATCCCCGGATGCTCATATCGTCCAGATTCCCGATTGGAGTACCAACAATATATAGTTTTCCGGACATCTATTCGTTATAGAGGTTTCTGGCCACATACACCCCATTGGCGGATGCCTGCATCAACCCCCTGGTTACCCCGGCACCATCACCCAGCACGTAGAGATTCTTAATGCTGGACTGAAAGTTTTTATCGACCGTTACCTTATTGGAATAAAACTTAACCTCCACCCCGTAAAGCAGGGTTTCGTCACTGGCTAAACCAGGTGACACATGATCCAGGGCCTGAATCATTTCATCAATGTCCTTCATAATCCGGTAGGGCAAGACTAAGCAAAGATCCCCGGGCACCGCATCAATTAAGGTCGGCTGGATGTTATTACGCATCAGCCGTTCCTGAGTGGTGCGCCGACCTCTTAAGAAGTCACCGTAACGCTGAACCATGATCTTGTTGCCGGTAAGCATGTTTCCCAGGCTGGCAATGTGCTTGCCATAAGCCACCGCTTCCCTAAAGGGTTCCGTAAAGCTTTTAGAAACAAGCAGCGCAAAATTGGTGTTGTTCGTTTTTAACTTATCGGATTTATAGCTGTGGCCATTGACCACTGCCAACTGGTTATCATAGTATTCAGTCGAAACCACGCCGCCGGGGTTTGAACAAAAGGTTCGGACACTGTCATCAAAAGTAGGGGTATAATAGACCAGCTTACCTTCGTAAAGGGCATCATTAATTTCCTGCATGACCTCGTTTCGGGTTTCTAACCGAATCCCGATATCAATTTTTCCGACCTTTGTTTCAACCTTGTAAGATTCACACATCGAAGTAAACCATTCGGAACCATCCCGACCGACCGCCACGAGCACCTTATCGGCCCTGTAGGTTTCACCCTTGGCCACAACCCCAACAACCGTGTTATCTTCGACCACTAGACTTTGCACCGCAGTCCGAAATTTAATTTCAATGCCCAGATCATTAATTAAGTAGTTTTGAATCCGCTGATAAATGGTATAACCGACCTCGGTGCCCATATGGCGGACCGGACATTCAATCAGTTTTAAATTGCTCTGGATCGCTTTGGTGCGGATATCGCGGATTTTTTCGGGATTATCCAACCCATGAACCCGTTTGTCGGCACCAAACTCGATGTAGAGATCATCGACATACTTAATCAGATCGACCGTCGCATTATAGCCGATATATTCTGGCAATTCACCACCAACATCGGGTGAAAGCGACAGCTTGCCATCCGAATAGGCTCCGGCGCCAGCAAAACCGGTGGTAATATTACAGGGCTTGCAGCCAATACAGACATTGGTCTGGCGTTTCGGACAAATCCGTTTTTCAATGGAATTGCCTTTTTCTAACATCAGGATCTTTAGGGTCTTATTTTTCTTCGCCAGTTCCATGGCAGCAAAAATACCGCTAGGTCCCGCTCCGATGATTATCACATCATATTTCATGTTGTTCTTCCTTTATGCAAACGCATCTGGGCCGTAGTCATCATTGTAACCTGGCGCCAGATCGTTGAATTTTGTATATTCGGGAATCCATGCCAAACGAATGGTTCCGACGGGACCATTACGTTGCTTGGCAATGATTAATTCTGATAAATTTTTGAGCTCCGGGTTTTGATCATAATAGAATTCCCGATACAAGAGCATGATTACATCGGCATCCTGCTCGATCGAACCCGATTCACGCAGATCCGACATCACCGGGTGATGATCGGTCCTTGCATCCGGCGCACGACTAAGCTGAGACAGCGCAATCACCGGAGCTTCCATTTCCCGGGCCAGGGCTTTAAGACCCCGGGACATTTCGGAGATTTCATTTTGCCGGTTTTCACTACGGTTGCCGCCGCTCATTAGCTGCAGGTAGTCAATCACAATCAGATCCAGGGATTTCTCGGTTTTTAGCCGTCGACATTTGGAGCGAACCTCCGAAACCGTGATCCCCGGGGTGTCATCAATAAAAATGCTGGCCCCGTAGAGGGTATTATAACCAACCACCATCCGCTCCCAGTCTTCCTTACTCAGGTTACCGGTACGGACGTTATTGCTGTCCACCAATGAGGCGGCACAAAGCATCCGTTGAACCAACTGCTCTTTGGACATTTCCAGGCTGAAAATAGCCACCGACCGATTATCTTTGACGGCAGCATTTTGGGCAATATTCAATGCAAAGGCGGTTTTCCCCATCGATGGCCGGGCCGCCACAATAATCAGATCCGACGGTTGTAAGCCGGAGGTAATATGATTAAGCTCGGTAAAGCCCGTTTCGATGCCGGTGAGCTTGCCTTTTTTACTTTCAATGGCTTCTATTTGAGCCAGAGTGGTGCTAAGGGTTTCTTGAATACTTTGAAAATCACCGGTTCGTCGTCCCTGAGAAACCTTGAAGATTTCCTGTTCGGCCCGGTCAATCACATCCCCGATATTTTCATACTGACCATAACTGTCTTCCAGAATCTGAGTCGCGGTTTGGATAAGATTTCGAATCACCGCCTTTTCATGAACGATCTGGCAGTATTCCAGATAGTTTCGATTAATTGGCACCATCTCAATAAGCTCACTAAGATAACCAACGCCGCCAATTTTTTCCAGCACTCCGCGGTTCCTAAGCGAGTTGATCAGCGTGACGGTATCGATGGGTTTTCGTTCGTTGTGCAGATCAAGCATCGCTTCATAAATCTCTTTATGGGCCCCCCGATAAAAGTCATGGGGCGATAACAACTCTTCAGCCCGGGCAATATTAGACTCATCCATCAGGATGGCGCCTAAAACAGACTGCTCCGCTTCTAAATTATGTGGTGGGACTTTGGCATTTTTCACCACTTAGTCTCCTAGGCTTCGCCTTTGATAATAACGGTCAGTTTTCCCATGACACCCTGGTAGGTTTTAATTTTAACCTCAGCGCGGCCCACATTTCGCAGTGGCATCTCCAGTTCAATCTTACGTTTATCAACCTTGATGTCCTTTTGCTTTTCCAGCGCTTCGGTAATATCTTTACTGGTAACCGATCCAAACAGCTTGCCATCTTCTCCGGCCCGTTCGGTAATGGTAATTTCTGTTTGATCAATTTTTTTTGCCAACTCAACCGCTGCCAGTCGCTCCGTTTCAACCTTATTCGCTTCATCCGCCTTGTTTTGTTCCGCCATGGCAATGTTTTCCTTATTGCCAATAATACCCTTGCCGGTTTTAATCAGGAAGTTTCGACCATAGCCATCTTTAACTTCAACAATATCACCTTTATTTCCAACATTTTTTACATTTTCTAATAATATTACTTTCATGATCCATTCTCCTTCTTATATTCTTTAATGGCGGTGAGTAGTAGCTCTTTTCCGGTTTCAAGATTATTTTCCCCCGGGAATTGCGCTCCGGCAATGGCTAAATGCCCGCCGCCGCCGAGTGTTTCCAAGATTACCTGTACATTGACTTCGCCCATCGAACGGGCGCTGATGGCCAAACCTTCATCATTTTTTAAAATAATAAAGGAAGCCACAATCCCTTTGATGTTTAGCAGTTCATCGGCTGCCTGGGCAGCGATAACCTTGCCATAATCAGTATTGTTTTCAAAGGTTGAAATGGCAATGTTATCAAAGTATATTTTAGCATTTTTGACCGCATCCGACTTTGCCGTATACGTCGTTAAGTCATCCTGCAGCAGGATCTTACTGATAATCGTATCCGCGCCTTTTCGTTTTAAATAGGATGCCGCTTCAAAGGTTCGCACCCCGGTTTTCATGGTAAACATTTTGGTATCCATACAAATCCCTGCCATCAGCGCGTTGGCCTCAATGACCGTCAGATGATTCTTCTCATCAAAATACTGGAGTAGCTCCGTTACCAACTCACAAGTCGATGAAGCATAGGTTTCGGTATAGTTCAGCAAGGTTTCCTTAATTGCCTTCCCGGATCGCCGATGATGATCGATAACGACAATCTTAGGGATCTGATCGACGAGACCTGGCATTTCCAGATAATTCACCGTTTGGGTATCAACGATGATCAGTAAGGTGTTTTTAGTCGCATAGTTTTCTGCTTCTTTAGGAGTGATAAACGCATCCTGATAGGCTTCGTTTTCCAGTAAATAGTCAAAAAGTGATTTAATCGAGTAGTTAATTTCGCGAACGACTATTTTTCCTTCTTTACCCAGAGATTTACAGGCTCCCAGCAAACCTACCGCTGAGCCCAGACAATCCATATCCGGATTCTGATGCCCCATTAGCAAAACGTGATCGGCTTCTTTAATCAGCTCTTTCAGACCATGAGCCTTAACCCGGGCCTTGACCTTGGTTCTTTTTTCGGTGGCTTCAGTTTTGCCGCCGTAAAATGACATTTTTTCATCTTGCCGAACCACCGCCTGATCACCACCCCGGGCCAGGGCAATATCGAGTGCCGACTTGGATAATTCCTGGGATTCGACAATTCCCAGAATGCTCTCCGAGATTCCAATACCAATACTGAGGGTTATCGGAATTTTTTCATCGTTTTCAATTTCCCGAATCTCATCTAATATTTTAAAGGTTTCTTTTTGCAGCGCACAGATTTTGCCCCGCTCAAAAATCATTAAATAGCGATCACTTTCATACTTGATAATGGCACTGCCAAGCTGCTTGGCCCATTCGTTTAACTTAAGATCCACCTGTCCCAAAATCGCCGAGCGTTTATGACTGGGGATTTGTTCAATGATATCATCATAATTGTCGATGACAATATAGCAAAACAAGGGCGAATTTTTTCGATACAGTTGGCGTTGCTTACTCTGTTCGGTGATATCAAAAAAATGGAGCAACTCAAAACTGTGCACCTTATCTGAAAAGGCGTTGGTGACCACCCCATAATCCCGCTCTTCATGATGGAAGGTAAATTCATCCGCTTTAACCGCTTCGGCCAGATTAAAATCCAACTCGTTGACGATGTTTTTTTTGAACAAGCCTTCTTTCTCTTTCTTAAAGGCCTTTCCAAAAGCCTGATTATACCAATAAATCATCCCCTCATTATCGACAATGGTCATGGCGATGGGCATTTCATACATCCGCTCCTGATTGATCTTATCCAGATCGCCGTATATTTCATCAATCGCCTTATCGATCTTAATCTCATCAATATTAATGTTTTGGGTATAATAAATAATCAGGATCACAAAGATCGCCACTCCGGCAATACCCCAATAAATATTATAAAAGCCAAGAATGACCGAAACAAGCAACTCGGCCGCAATAGCAAACCGGACAACACCTTTCTTCGATTCTTTCATTTTATCTGGGACTCCCTTCGATAAATCTGGCGAATTCCGATGTAAGTATCAGCCACTCCGACAATGGTAATAACTGAGCTGAGCAAAAAACTGAGCAGAACGACTAAAACCTTCACCCCTGTATTTTTTATTTTTTTGTAATCCAGGTAGTTAAAAATAAGCGCAATACCCATCACAAAAAAAATAATATTTGTAAAATTCATGACGGTCACAATGTAAATGAGCGGAATACTGGTTACCTGAAATAGACTGATAATAAAATCACCCAGTAAGATTACCATCAGAAAATATTTGAGTGTGACCGGCATTTCCCATTGGCTCAGCGGTTTAAAGGTTTTTACCGGATAACCAATTCGTTTTAAGATCATGTCTGAAACTAAAACATTTATCATTCCAAAAACAACTGGCATTAACAGAAATGTGCTAGGCAGTGCCAGTTTCATCATTTCAATATTCATTGCCATGTCATCTTTAGCGATTGATACTTGTTCGGCATCGATTAAATTGGTACTTTCATAAAGCGTTATCACCTCACGGGTACTCTGCTCCAGGGTCTGAAACAGCAGATCGGTAAAACTGATCCCCATCACAAACTCATAACCGACAACCACCGCGATCAGTAAAATCAAAAAACCAATAATACCGATAACAACTTTTTTTAATGGCGCTAAATCACGATGATATGCAAATCCTAAACTGCACCCGACAAAGAGCATCAGGGCCCCAAAGGAAATCCCATTGAGGGGTCCTAAAAACAGACCGATTAGAATGGTGGCCGCGACGCTAGAAAGAATACTGACCTTCAAACCCTGGCGTTTCCCCAAAATTACCATTGGTACCGGTATGAAACATACTAATAGTATAAAGAACGGCAGATAATAGCTGATTAAAGTAAGCATGACTCCCAGTGCACAAAATATCGCACCTTCTGTTATTCCGCGTGTTTTCATTAATCCTCCAAATTGGCAACTTAACTGTTCACATACGCAGTTTATTTATGCGTAAAAAGTTACCAAACCATTATATCACAATAAAAGAAAATGCCCATTATTTTTGTGCGTGTTTATCCCGAATTTCTCAAGAATGCGGTTTTTGGTATTTTATCGTTTTGGCTATCGGAATAATCGACTTCCCAAATGATTCGCTCTTTGTGGGCCCCGTTTATCCTCGATAACATGCAAAAAGCTGTTTGTTTCAGGACCTTCCTGAAACAAACAGCTTTAAAATTTCTAGTTATTTGAGCTATATGGTAAAAGGGCAACGTTTCGCGCACGTTTAATCGCTTCAGTTACCTTTCTCTGATGTTTAGCACAGGTCCCAGTGGCTCGTCTTGGTAGAATTTTACCACGTTCGGAAACGAATTTCTTCAGTGTGATTACATCTTTATAATCAACATTTTCTACTTTTCGTTCGCAGAACTCACAAACTTTTCTTCGCTTTTTAAATGGTTTTGGCATTAAATTTTTCCTCCTATCTTAAAAAGGTATATCGTCATCATCGGCCATTAAATGAAAATCTTCATCTAATCCCATTACTGACATATTATTATTATTTGCGCTTTGTGGCGCTGAAGTTTGTTGGAAACCGGCGCCGGCGTTAGAAGATTTCTGGCCGGAAGACACGAAATTAATCTCATCTGCAACAACTTCTGTGATATAGCGTCGTTGACCATCCTGTGCTTCGTAACTTCTTGCTTCTAGTCGTCCAGATAAACTGATTTGGCTTCCTTTAGTCAGATATTGCGCCGCAAATTCTGCCTGTTTTCCCCATACCACAATGTTAATAAAGTCGGCTTCTTTTTGACCGTCTTTATTTTTAAAGCGACGATCGACAGCGAGACTAAATCGGGTAACTGCTTTACCTGTGGTGGTGTTTTTCATCTCAGGATCTCGGGTTAGTCTTCCTAGTAAAATTACTTTATTCACAGAATTGCCCCCTATTTCTCTTTTTTAATTACAATACTTCGAATAAACTGTTCGTTTATTTTGTATAAATGATCCAATGCATCAAGCACTGAGTTCTCAGCTTTGAAGTCGATTAATACGTAGAAGCCTTCTTGATACTTTTTAGCAATTTCGTAGGCTAATTTTCTTTTGCCCCATTCATCGACTTTTTCAATTTCTCCAGCCGCTTCAATAACAGCTTTTACTTTGCCAACTAATTCTTCAATCGCTTCTTTTTCAAGATCCGGTTTTAAAACAAATAATGTTTCGTACTTTCTCATTCCATTTCACCTCCTCATGGACTATGGCTCACTTTTCCAGCAAGCAAGGATTACAGCTTTTAATTATATCATATCTTTCAATTCATGCAAGTGTTTTGTTTTAATATTTTATTCACGCCGGCAGAACGACATTAAAAAGAATTGGCGTCAAAAATGTTTCAATAAATGCCGCAACGAAGAAGAGTGGGATGACCCATAATACGTAAATACGCAAACATCCTATAAATGCCTGTTTCAATTCGCCTTTAATACTTCTTTTTAGAATTGCTTTAACTAACTTAAAGCAGATATTAACCCCTAATGTCACCCCAAGGATCAGTGCCGGGATCTCAATAATCCCATGTGGTAAAATACCAACTAAAAAGACAAACCAACCAAAGCCGTTTGTTTGATAGACGGCTCCAATAAGCCCGATCACGATGGCATTGGAGGCCAATGAAAACATTGGTAAAAACAAAAAAGGAATCATTCCCAAAAGGATGCTGATCCCACTGGCGATGACGTTATTAAAGAAAATTCCAAACCATAATTCGACGCCAGTGCTGTTAAGAAATTCCTTTTGATTGAATAAAGACTGCAATTCTTTAAAATAACTTTGACTCAATCCGGGATCATTTAGAAATAGTAAGGTATTTAAAATAATCATTATTCCAAAAAATGCCAGACAAAAATAGTATGTCGATTTTAGATTTTTTTCAAAGTACGTTTCTGCACCATTCCAATGGGTCATAAAATAAGTTTTCATTTTTCTACCTTGTCCTCATTGATCACAACTTTTTTTATCTGCTTATTAAACTTGGAGCGCGGTAGCATAACAATATGGCCACAACCAAGACACTTAATCTTGATATCCGCCCCCATCCGGATGATTTCCCACTGGAAACTCCCACAGGGGTGCTTTTTTTTCATTTCAACCCGATCCCCAAGTTCATAAATCTTTGTTTCCATGTTTCACCTCAGCTTTTTTCATGCATTTTTTTAATTGCTTCGCGATTGTAAATAACGGTTTTATTATATGGTATTTCGATCCCTCTTTCATCAAAGACTTCTTTGATGCGCTGTCTTAGGGTATTTTCAGCCATAAATTTAGATGAGGCGTCCTCATCGCAAACGACACGAATATTAACTGCCGATGGATCCAGTCGGGTTACACCCAGTATTTCTGGTCGTATTTTAAACAGATCCTGATGATTCTCATGAAGATCCGTACATATTTCTTCCAGTATTTCCTTCACCTTGTTAATGTCTTCCTCATAAGCAAAACCCACATCGACAATGGCTTTTACATATCCCTTGGAAAAATTTATTAAGCGGTCAATTTTTCCGTTATGAATAATAAAGAGCCCGCCATCAAATTCCCTGACACTGGTGGTGCGGATGCCAATACTCTCCACGATCCCATAGTGTGTCTCATCGATGATCACATAATCGCCGACACTGAATTGATTTTCAAAGACAATCACAAAGCCGCTCATTACATCTTCGACAATACCCTGGGCACCAAAACCAATGGCCAGTGTTCCGACTCCAGCTACTGCCAGTAGTGAACCCACATTAATAAACTGACCCAGGATAATCAAGCTCGCCAGGGTCCAGACGCCGGCTCTAATGGCGGCTTTTGTAACATGGTTTAAGGTCGTGATTCGACGGATATCCCGGGGTTCAAGACCGAGCTTTTCGGGGTCAAAAACCCGATTGACCACACCATAGGTTATTTTTAGGCTGATCACTACAGCAATCAGCACAATTACCGAAACCAGAGTTTTTTGTAAAAGATTCGAAAAATCGATTTGGCTTAAATAAGATGAAAAACTTGCTGTTAAAGACTCCATTATTATCTCCTATTGAATTCCGATATAGCTACGCACAATTGGTACCACTATTTGAATCAGACTGCTATTCTCGGCCGTTGGTAAATTTGTGACACCGCCGGTTGAAAGATTGATTGCTGAAAAGATCCAAAGCATAACGGCGATGATTGAGCCCCCTAAAATCAGCCCAAGGAGCGTTCCCGCCAGACGATTGATTGTTCCAATGACGGGCATTTTGGTGATCCCGAGAAAAATAATCTGCAGGATCCAACATAAAATAGTGACCCCCAAAACAATGATTCCAAAACTGATGCTTTGAGCAATCCCATGCCTAATCAACCCCGCTATCGCGGTTAGGCTCTGGTCCACTACCGATTGGCCACCGCTTATGAGCGCGTCTCCCAACAGCGAGGTGGTTAAGCCACTTTGCTGGGCCCCAAGATCGATCAGCGACTGCGAAACAGCTTCCACATTTATGGTTTCGAACAGGCCATTAAGTACGCCTGACTGAATCAGCCAGTCTGCCAGCAGTGGTGAAAAAATCCAGGCTATTACAAAAGATGCAATAAATCCCCCGAAACTAATCAGGGTATTTATTGCACCTCGTTTGTATCCTGCGATTCCTGAAAGCAAGCAAATCAGGATGCAAATAAAATCAAGTGATGTTAATGATGATAAACTCATTTTTTATTCCTGTAATATTCTTCAATATCTTCTTCATTAATAATCCGCACTGCGCTGGTTTCTTTTAAAAACGACTTATCGTCTGTTTCTTCATGCTGATTTATACCTTTGTTTAAATCATCCCGTTCAATGCGATTCGATTGGTTCCATTGATCGACCGAATCCGACTGCGCCTTGCTAGCAGCCTTAGCTGCTGCTATTTCCGGTATCGCCGCTGGCTTAATATCCGTTTCAAACGTTGGCGGAACTTTTTCAGCGTTAAAGCGTTTTTCTTCCCCAGTGGCGTCAACACTCTCGAAAAGACCGGATTCGGACCTTTCTCGACGTGGTTTTCGGTAATTTATTCGTTCTGGTGCAACATAATTCTCTTCAATGATTACCCCTGTCATGCTCATTGTTTCGGTATCCTTAGGTGTGAAACCTTCATTGATCTGTTCATTAGAAAGTCCATCCAGACCAATACTTTCCCGTTTCGGCATTTTTGATTTTCGACGGGGTTTTCTCTTGTCTTTCTTTGCTTCTGCTTCAAACTCCAAATCCCGCTGATCTTCCGCTCTCGTCTCTTCCCGATATTTTCGGCCGATGATTCGTCCTAAAATAATGCCAAAGAGCTGAAATACAATTGTCAGAATTAAGGCGATTCCGAACAGGATAAAGATTGATATTTCACTGCCAATCAGTTGATAAATTAACCCATATGGCAAATACCAAAAGATCGTCGGCGCGGCAATAAAGGAAAATTGATTCCAGATACTATTGGTGTCCTGTCCCGGATTCATAGTGGCAACAACGGTTAATGTGACCGTTAAAACAATAATTGGTATCAAGCTGTAAACTACATATTTAAGTGCCCTTGGCTTTTCATTTCCACTGATGTTTTTAAAACTGATGGCAAACAAGATTATCCAAAACATCCCAATGGTTAGCAATTGAACGCCATTAAATAAATAGTTAAAATCACTTGACCTGAGTTGATCAAAGACATTTTTAAATATCAGAACAATCACAATATAGAGGATATTTCCCAATACTGCAGCTTCTAACGCCGACAATCGCCTCTTTCTTTTGATTTGATTCATTATTTTCTCCATTTCATAATTGAATTGTCATAATTTGACGGGTTTTAGTTTGTTTTTTCATATCCCAATTGTTCGAGCAGACGATCCAATTCTTCCAGTGACGAATAGACAAACTCAATTTTCCCTTTTTTACCGCGGCTGCTTAAATGAACTTTAGTCTCAAATTTTTTCTCTAAAGCATCCTGAATTTCGATGATATATCCCTTATTATCTTCTTTTTTCTTCTGCAACGGTTTTGCCAAACCTTCTGCCTGCATTTTTTTTATGCGGTTTTCTGCTTCCCGGACACTCATTCCCTTTTCAATGATCTCATTCGCAAAGGTGATCATTTTTTCCGGATCATCCAAAATCAGAATGGCTCGGGCATGGCCCGATGTAATCTCACCCTGAGCTAACTGCTCCTGAATTACTTTAGGCAGTTTTAAAAGCCTGAGCGTGTTGGCAATGGCTGTTCGGCTTTTCCCGATTCTTATGCCAATTTCACCCTGAGTTAGATTGAAGTTTTCCATCAGCGCCACAAAAGCCATCGCTTCTTCCATGCTATTTAGGTTTTCCCGCTGCACATTTTCAATAATGGCAATTTCCAGAACTTCTTCCGGGGGCAAGTCTTTTACGATTACCGGAACCTCTTTCAAGCCAATCATGTTTGCCGCCCGCCAGCGTCGTTCTCCCGCAATAATAGTATAACCTTTTGCTTCAGGTTTAACCACCAGTGGCTGAACGATGCCATGTTCTTTGATTGAAGCGCCCAATTCTTCCAATTTATTGCGATCAAAGGTTTTTCGCGGTTGTTTCGGATTTGGCTTAAGATTATTTGTTTTTACATAAAAAACAAGCTTCTCAAGATCAACCGCCAAAACCTCATCTTCTTGTGAAGTAACCATCGCTTCTTCAGGAAACAACGCTCTCAAACCTTTTCCTAAACCTGTATTTTTTCCCATAACTACTCCTGTCTCTGTATGAACTCTTTTGCAAGGGCAAGATATGCTTTTGATCCCTTTGAAGCGTTGGCATATTCAAAAATAGTCTGCCCGTAACTGGGTGCTTCTGCTAGCCGTATATTTCTGGGAATCATCGTTTCATAAACCTTATCCTTGAAATAATCAACCACCTCATCGACAACCTGGTTTGATAAGTTCGTCCGGCTATCGAACATGGTCATCAGAACACCCTCAATTTCCAGTTGAGGATTGAGTCCCTGTTTGACCAGACTGATGGTATTCATCAGTTGACTTACTCCTTCTAAGGCATAAAACTCACACTGAATCGGGATTAGTACCGTATTTGTCATCGCCAGCGCATTAATGGTTAATAATCCGAGTGATGGCGGGCAGTCAATAAATATATAATCATAGAATGGTTTGACATTCTCAATGCTATTTTTGAGGCGCAATTCTCGTTGTGACATGTTTGTCAGTTCAATTTCAGCCCCAGCCAGATCGGGATGGGATGGAAGAATATGAAGATTCTCGTAAGAAGTAGTCAAAATAATCTCTTTCAGGTCGTCACCATGGATAATGCCATTATAAACACTTTTTTTTAGATTATTCTTTTCAATTCCGAATCCGCTGCTGGTATTGCCCTGGGGGTCAATGTCAATAACCAGGATCCGGTATCCTTCTAAACTGAGGGCAGTGGTTAAGTTGATATTGGTGGTGGTTTTTCCAACCCCACCTTTTTGATTAAATACTGCCACGATTTTCGCCATACTCTACTCCTTAAATTTAATCACTCGCACTATCCTTGCAAAACGACCATAAGCAATCTGGCTCGTTTAGTTCTGATACTGTTAATTATTACGGGCCTCATGTTTCACGTGAAACATGAGAAAAACTAATCCTCTGTATATTTCATGTTTAAGCGATGTTTCACGTGAAACATCGCTTAAAAACCCGATCAAATAGTATCATAAAAGCCTTTATTTCTTCTTGCAATTTTGATTTAAACGGGAAAGGCTTCCTTTTTAATCTTACCATTCATTCGCGGAAAAAGATCGGGTGTTGATTTAATTTTTTCAACATTCATTATAACATGAACATAATCGCTTTGCAGTAATAAACCTTTTTCGATTTCAACTATTTTTCCACCTAAAACGGCAATTGACTTTCTGGCCGCCTCCAACTCTTCCTGGTAGTCGCGCCCTTTCATCGATAAAAACTGTCCGCCGACCTTTGTCAGTGGTAAACAATATTCAGAAAGCAGGGTCAGGTTGGCAACTGCCCTAGATGTGACAACCCCATACTTTTCACGATAGTTACTGTCCTGCCCCAATTCTTCCGCCCTG
Organism: Acetobacterium sp. KB-1; assembly: GCF_003260995.1. Classification (NCBI taxonomy): domain Bacteria; kingdom Bacillati; phylum Bacillota; class Clostridia; order Eubacteriales; family Eubacteriaceae; genus Acetobacterium; species Acetobacterium sp. KB-1. Next base: position 2,673,223 of record NZ_CP030040.1, on the reverse strand, counting down.
CCATGAAGGACTTGTACGTTTTTTATACCTAACTCCATGGCAATGGAAGAAACCACATTGAGCTTCTTTTTAGTGGAATCCATCAGGGTAATCTGGGCGTCCGCTAATAATATCGCCAAAGGGATTCCGGGAAAGCCGCCGCCGGTTCCTACATCAAGGATGCTCGCCTGAGGATCTTTGATTAGCTTAAGCAAGGTCAGGGAATCAAGTAAATGAAGCTTAATGAACTCATCTTCATCAGTTATCCGAGTCAAATTGATGTGTTTGTTTTTTTCCAGAAGCTGATCCATATAAGCGATCAGCTTTTCTCCCTGTTTTTCGTTAATGGTAATTTCAACCTCTTTGCCCAGATTAATTAATTTCTCGATACGATTATTCATGATCTGTTCCCTCTTTATCTGAATTTCTTCGGCGTTGCTCCAGGGCGATTAATAAAACCGAAATATCCGCTGGTGACACACCAGAAATTCGAGATGCCTGACCGATCGACAATGGTTTTATTTCCTGAAGCTTTTCGGCCGCCTCAATCCGGAGTCCCCCTATTTTTGCGTAATCAAGCGCCTGGGGAATCAATTTGTGTTCGAGCTTTTTAAATTGCTCCACCTGCAGTAATTGTTTTTTGATATAGCCTTCATATTTAATCTGTACCTCAACCTGTTCCACCACGCTCCAGTGAAGGGCTGGTCGTTCTGGATCAAAGACCTCCGTTTGCAGGTATTTAATTTCCGGTCGCCTGAGTAGCTCCCCGATTGGTAAACCATGCTCAATCTCTGAGCTGCTAAAAGATTTAAGCATCGCGTTGTTTTCCTGATTAGGCTTAACAACAACCTGACTTAAGCGCACGATCTCCTGTTTTATTTGTTCCTTTTTCTCCAGAAATCTTTGATAACGGGCTTCGGCAATCAACCCCACCCGATAGCCGATCTCGGTTAGCCGCAGATCAGCGTTATCCTGCCTTAACAATAATCGATATTCAGCCCGGGATGTCATCATTCGATAGGGTTCGTCAATCCCTTTTGTTATAATATCATCGATTAGCACCCCGATGTAGCCTTCAGATCGATCAATAATCACTGGTTGTTCACCCCGTAAATAGAGTGACGCGTTAATGCCAGCAATCAGCCCCTGAGCAGCCGCTTCTTCGTAACCGGAGGTGCCATTAATCTGGCCGGCAAAAAATAACCCCGTTACCTCCTTGGACTCCAGAGAGGCCTTTAATCGAGTCGGATGAATACAGTCATATTCAATGGCATAAGCCGAACGCATAAACTCTACCTCTTCCATTCCCGGCACCGTTCGGTATAGGGCAATTTGAACCTCTTCCGGCAAACAGGACGACATTCCCTGAACGTAGATCTCGTTGGTGTTAAGACCTTCCGGCTCCATAAAAATCTGATGCCGCTCTTTATCGTGAAAGCGCATCACCTTGGTTTCAATGGAAGGGCAATAACGGGGACCAATACCCACCACGTCACCAGTATACAGTGGTGATCGTTCAATATTGGCATTGATAATATCATGGGTTTCTGCGTTAGTATAGGTCAGGTAACAGGGTACCTGATCAATTTCAATTTTTTCCGTTTCAAAAGAAAAAGGAACAATGTGAGCATCCCCCTCCTGGATAATCATTTTGGTGTAATCCAGGGTTTTCGCATCGACCCGGGCTGGCGTACCCGTTTTAAAGCGCTGCAGCGCGATACCATTTTTTTCGAGGCTGTCCGATAAATACATGGCTGGAAATAATCCGTTGGGTCCACTATCATACTTTACATCGCCAATGATAATGCGTCCCTTTAAATAGGTTCCGCTACAGATAATTACTGCCCGAGCGTTGTAAATGGCTCCGGTATTAACCATCACACCGGTAATCTTCCCGTCTTTTACAATAATCTCAGTCGCTTCCTGTTGTTTTAAAAGTAGGTTCACCTGGTTCTCAATCACTTCTTTCATCCGGAACTGGTAGGCTTTTTTATCGGCCTGCGCCCGCAGCGAATGAACAGCCGGGCCTTTGGCAGTATTTAACATCTTGCACTGAATCATCGTTGCATCAATGGTCTTACCCATTTCGCCGCCAAGGGCATCGATCTCTCTAACCAGATGTCCTTTTCCGGTGCCGCCAATGGACGGATTGCAGGGCATCATCGCTACTGAATCCAGATTGATCGTGAGTAACAGGGTTTTTTGTCCAATTCGGGCACTAGCAAGTGCTGCTTCAACACCCGCGTGGCCAGCACCAATGACGACAATGTCGTAATCTCCTCCTGGATATGTCATACTACTTCCTCTACTTTCCAATGCAAAAATTTTTAAAAATCTGATCGATAATATCCATCCCAACAGCCTTGCCGGTAATTCCCCGAAGCGCCTCTAAGGCCTCCATGACGTCAATACTGACGAGTTCCAGAGGCATTTGACTGGCCATTGTTGTGATGGCATTTTCCAGACTATTTTTAGTTGTTTCCAACAATTGAATGTGCCGGGTATTGCTAATCAGGTAATCGGCATCCTGATTGACACTTCCTTCAAAAACCATATCCAGCATTTTCTGGCGCAGCGTTTTGATCCCCTGTTCTTCCAGTAGCGACATTGGAATCCAGGGCGCTGGTATCTCGAGCGCGGTTTCGGTGATGGTATCGGTCTTGTTGGCAATATAAATGGTTTTGCGGTTTTTAAGTAACTCGATTAATTCCTTTTCGCCGGCGGACATTTCCTTTGAGATATCGCGCATAAAGATCACCAGATTCGTTTGGTTTAAAAGGGCTTTGGATTTTTCCACCCCGATTTTTTCGACCAGATTATTCGTTTCTCTGATCCCGGCAGTATCGATAATTTTAAAGGGAACCCCTTCAATATTAATATATTCTTCAATGGTATCCCGGGTTGTTCCCGGTATGTCGGTGACGATCGCTTTGTTTTCCATTAATAAGGTATTTAATAAGGATGATTTTCCGACATTAGGCTCGCCCAGAATCGCGGTGGTGATACCTTCACGATAAATTTTCCCCGTTTCTGCCACCATCAGGATTTCTTTTATCTTGGTTAACAGCAATCGGATCTGGTTACTCACAAAATCATAGGAGATTTCTTCAATATCGTATTCAGGATAATCAATGTTAACTTCCATATGAGATAGAATCTCAACCAAGGTTGCATCCAGCGCTTCTAATTTTTGCGCGAGCCGTCCTTCTAATTGGGCCACCGAATACTCCAGACTTTTTTCGGTTTTAGCATTGATGATATCAATAACAGCTTCGGCCTGAGTCAGATCCATTCGTCCATTTATAAAAGCCCGCTTGGTAAATTCCCCGGGTTCTGCCAACCGTGCGCCAGAAGCAATGACCAGTTTTAATATTTTGCGCATCGGGACAATTCCCCCATGACAATTAATTTCTACCACATCTTCGGCCGTATAGGAGTGGGGTGCTTTCATTTTTGAAATGAGCACCTCATCAATATCTTTTTTTGTTTCTGGATCGACAATTCGTCCGTAAACTAATTCATGACTTTTAGCCGCTGCCAGGGTTTTTCCCCGGGGATTGACAAATAGCTCATTGCCAAGTGCCACGGCCTGGGCTCCGCTGATTCTAATAATACCAATACCAGCACCACCCATACCGGTAGCAACCGCTGCAATGGTATCTTCACTTTGAAATAAGACTTCCACTTTTTTCTCCTGTCTTAATAATCGTTTCCTAATCTATTATAATATAATAAAAGCCAAAGGATAACAAGTATTAAAAAAGCACTTCACAATTAACTCTTAAGCTAACTTGCAAAGTGCCTGATTATTTCTAAACGTTCTTTAGATCCTTAATTTTTGTCTTTTAATTGGATAACAACCCGGCGATAGGGTTCTTCGCCTTCACTAAAGGTAAATACCTTATCGTGATTTTGAAGTTTTGCATGGATGACACGTCGTTCTGAAGGATTCATCGGTTCTAGCAGCATTTTTTTATGATAATATACTGCTTTATTAGCCATTTTCTCACCCAGATCTTCCAGTGTCTTTTCCCGCTTAGCCCGGTAGTTTTCGGTATCCAGAATCACCCGAACATATTCTTCATGCTGTCGATTGATGACTAAACTAACTAAATACTGGAGAGAATCCAGCGTTTGACCACGACGCCCAATTAAGACGCCCATATCATTACCTTCCAGATCAATGAATAATACTTTATCCTCGAGACGGGTATGGATTTTACAATGAATTTTCATGGCATTAAGAACATCATTTAAAAAATCCAGGGCCCGTTGTTCGGGATTATTTATCAGTGCTACCTCAACGATGGCTTCTTTTTTCCCAAAAAGCTTCATTAATCCACTGTCCGGTACTTGCAATACTTTTGTTTCAACTTGTTCTTTTGTTACACCAAGTTGTTGCAAACCATGGTTAATAGCATCTTCTACGGTTTTACCAGTACCCGTTACTGTCTTATTCATTTTCCCTCTCCTTAGCTTTTTGTCATCATTTTACTTGTTATCATTACGTTGTTTGGCTTTTTGATAAGCTTCTTCCTGAACTGCGTCGCGCTCGGGAATTTCTACTGATGGTTTTTTTCGCTGTACATCAGGTGGCTGATAGGATTTTGAACTTTGTATTTTTTTATTTGACGCTGGCCGTGTTAACGGTTTTTTCGGCTCGTCACTCTGCTCTTTTTTACTGCTTTTAGAGGTATTAGGATTAGCGGCAGCCCGTTTAGCTGCTAATTCAGCTTTCCGTTCTTCTTCCGCTTCACGAACCCGACGCTCCGCTTCTTCAATGGAAATATCCGGTTCTGGAATTTGCATCATAATAAATTGCTGAACAAAAGTAAAGATGTTCTGGACCACCCAATAAAGTGCTACCCCTGCCGGCATCGATATCGAAATATAACCAATCATCAATGGCATCGCATAGAGCATGATTTTTTGTGTTTTAGCATTAGGATCATCCGGATTAGTATTTGGTGATGCTGCCATTGTAAACTTCTGTGTGACAAAGGTAAATACTGCCGCTAAAATTGGCAATACATAAATTGGATCCGGCACGCTTAAACTTTGCATCCATAAAAAAGACATATCAATTGTTTCAATGATCCCATTTGGAAATACCCAAACATCAGGTGCTCTTAATGTGCCATATAAACCAATTAAAATTGGAAATTGGAGTAACAGCGGTAAACAGCCGCCTGCCGGGTTTACTTTAAAGGTTTTGTACAACTTTAAGGTTTCTTCATTTAATTTTTCTTTATTATTTTTATACTTTTTGTTAAGCTTTTGTAACTCCGGCTGAAGGCGTTGCATATCCTTCATGGATTTAGTTTGTTTAATATTAAGCGGTAATAATAATACCTTAATTAATATTGTAAATAGTATAATTGCTAGTCCATAATTTCCAACTAAATTGTAAATTTGAAGTAGCAGCCAACCAAAGATCTGGTATAAAAACTCCATTCATTAACTCCTTAAGTTTTTCTCCCTAATCATTCTAAGGAAGGGGGTCATATCCCCCAGGATTAAAAGGATGGCATCTGAGAATGCGTTTTCCACCCAAATAGGTTCCCCTTAACACACCGTATTTTTCAACGGCTAAAATAAAATACTCTGAACAAGTGGGACTAAAACGACAATTATTTCCTAAAAGAGGTGAAATAAATTTCTGATATCCTCTAACAATTAACACCAGGAATTTTTTTAACATCCTATGGCCTCATGAGATTCTTCTTATAAAACAAATGTTTTAACGACTTTTCCAAACTACTGTACGGCACTTCTTTAATGGATTCCTTAGCAATTAGAATAATATCATACCCCATTTTAAAAGAATCTTCATTATGACGATATGCCTCTTTTATTCGTCTTTTTACCTTATTTCTAATTACAGCTTTTTTAGAAACCTTTTTACTGACAATTATCCCTAAACGATTGGTCTGCGCTTCGTTTTTTAGAAAGTAAATCACAAAGATTTTATTTCCGAAGACATCCCCAATTTTAAAAACACGTTTAAATTCATTTTCCTTGCTCAGGGACTTTATTTTCACCAAAGGAATTCTCCTAATTTTTATTAAACAAAAGACCGCTTTTGATAAACGGTCTACAAAGGATTATGCTGATAATTTTTCTCTTCCTTTTTGTCTTCTCTTCTTTAAAATAAGCCGACCGCTTTTTGCAGACATTCTTTTTCTGAAACCATGTTCTTTTTTTCGTTGTCTAACTTTTGGTTGATAAGTTCTCTTCATTTCGACACCCCCTGACTAAACCTTTATATTCATTTGTTTATAAGCTAATAAGACTTTTACCCTAGAATTATATAATCTCACTTATTTTATGTCAAGTCATATTATCAAATCTAAAGGTTTTTAGCAAGGTTTATGTTTATTTTAATTATATTGAATGACTCACCACAATTTGTTATACTAGGTTCATCAACCAAATTGTGGATAAGTTCTTTAAATTTAGTCAATTAATCCACAAATACCAATGTTTTGTGGATTAATTGGGGATAACTTGTCGATATTTCTGAACTTTCCATTCATTCCTATCTTTTTTATTGGTAAAACTTTTTTAAGTTATCAACAATGTTTCTTATAATTTGCTTGATTTATTTGCCTATTCACATTAAAATAGATTCTCTGTGCATAAGTTAAACTATTATCCACAACGACACGACTTAAATTTATTAGAAATTGGAGGTTCATTTAATGGACACTTCCTTTAAAAAAATATGGGATGCCGCACTTGAAATTATTAAACCGGATATTAGTCCGACCAGTTTTAACACCTGGTTCTTAAAAATAAAGCCCATAAACTATGTCAATAATACTTATTATTTTTTATCGGAAAATGAATTCGAAAAAGGAATCTTGGAAAGTCGGCATATTCCTTTAATCACCAATGCTCTGGCCGAGGTGACCGGAAAAACCGGTCAGGTCAAAATTGTTTTAAAAGAAGAAGATGCAATGATCTCCCAAAATGATGCTTCACCGCAGATATCGCTCACTAATGTGGATGACAAAATATCAAACTATCAAAATAATTCGATGAATCCCAAGTACACCTTTGATAGTTTCGTTATTGGTGAAAATAACCGCTTCGCCCATGCCGCCTGTGTTGCTGTTTCTGAAGCACCATCCGAACGTTACAACCCGCTTTTTATCTACGGCGGTGTTGGTCTGGGAAAAACTCACCTGATGCAAGCAATTGGCCATTATATTTTATCTTATGCGCCGCAAAAAAAGGTTGTTTATGTTTCTTGTGAGAAATTTACCAATGACTTTATCGATGCCATTCAAAATAAGACCAATATTTCGTTTCGCAACAAATACCGAAGCGCGGATATCCTTTTAATTGATGATATCCAATTTTTAGCCAAAAAAGAAGGTACTCAGGAAGAATTTTTTCATACCTTTAATACCTTGCACCAGGAAAATAAACAGATTGTCATCAGTAGTGATCGCCCGCCCAAAGAGATACCAACTCTTGAAGAACGGCTTCGCTCCCGCTTTGAAAGCGGTTTAATCACCGATATTTACGCCCCCAATTTTGAAACCCGGATTGCCATTATCAGAAAAAAAGCCGCCTCTTTCAGCGATGAGATACCAAACGAAGTACTCAGTTTTATCGCTGATAGTATCCATTCTAATATCCGGGAACTTGAAGGCGCTTTAACCACTGTCTTTGCTTATTCTAAACTGCATAAGGTTCCCATTAATCTGGAATCAGCTAAAAATGCCCTAAAAGATATTTTTAGAAAAAAAGAAGATATTGTGATTACCAGTGAATATATTAAAGAAGTGACAGCCAAATACTTCAATATTACTGTTGAAGACATGAATTCTAAAAAAAGAACCCGCTCTATTTCCCTGCCCCGACAGGTTGCCATGTATATTACCCGGGAAATCACTGATTTATCATTGCCCCGGATTGGTGAAGAGTTTGGCGGCCGGGATCATTCAACCGTAATCCATGCCTGTTCAAAAATTGCGGAAGAAATGACAACCAATACTGATTTTAAAAATCTCATCGTCCGAATTGAGCGGGAAATTAACGGCAATTAATAACCCACACGCTTTGTCTGAGTAGTAAGATAGTTATCCACAATTTATCCCCTGGTTTTTTTTCGGTTTTTTGTATCAATGACGCATTTGCCGAGTTATCAACACTGTCCACACCCCCTACTACTATTACTATTACTTTAATCTATATATTTATATATAAAAGGGGTTTTCAAATTTTAAAAAGGAGCGATTTTTATGAAATTCAATTGTTCAAAAGAAAGTTTAATGGCTGCATTATCGATTGCTCAAAAAGCAGTTTCATCAAAAACAACGATGAAAATATTAGAGGGAATTCTTTTTATTGCTGCTGATAATAAATTATTATTAAGAAGTACTGATTTAGAAATTGGTGTGGAAGTAACCATTCCAGCTGAAGTTGAAAGTAGCGGCGAGATTGTGTTAACCGCTAATATCATTGGCGACCTGATTCGTAAAATGTCTGGTTCGGATATTTTCTTTGAAACGGATGCACATCATCAGATTAAAATCGAGTGCTTATTATCCAGTTTTACCTTAAAAGGATTATCGGATGAAGAATTTCCGGACTTTCCGGAAGTTATTGACGACCATATCTTTACCATTGAAGCCGCTGTTTTGAAAGAACTGATTAAGGGAACCTTATTTTCAGTAGCTACAAATGAAAATATCCCCGTTTTGACCGGCGTAAAAATAGAACTTCATGATGATGTGATCAATTTAATCGCCCTTGATGGGTATCGCTTAGCACTTCGAACCGGCACCATTAAAACTCCGGTGACAGAGGATCTTAGCGTCATTATTCCGTCCAAATCATTATCTGAAATTAACAAGGTGTTGGCCAGTTACACGGGTGATGTGGTCGTTAAATTTTCAAAAAATCAAATCTTTTTTGAAATGGACACGATTCAGTTCACCTCCCGACTACTGGAAGGGGATTTTATTAATTATAAACAGATCATCCCTGGCGAAAAAGCCACTCAGGTTAAGGTCAATCGGCGGTTGCTGTTAGAAAGCAGTGAACGGGCGGCACTGTTAGCCCGCGAAGGAAAAAATAACTTAATCAAAATGGATTTTAATCAGGACCAGCTGATTTTAACCTCCAATGCGGAAATTGGGGATGTTTTTGAAGTGATCCCGATTGAGAACCATGGCGAATCTATAAAAATAGCCTTTAACTCCAAATTTTTAATCGAAGCCTTACGGGTAATTGAAGAGGAAGAACTGATGATTGATATGACAACTTCGGTTGGACCGGGGGTTTTGCTTCCTATCGAAGGTAATGAATTTATTTATTTAATCCTTCCGGTGCGAATTGCCGAAGAAAATTAAAAATTTATGGTTAAGATCGTAATTTAAAAAGGGATTTAAATCGAATTAAAAATAGTTTAAAAAATCATAATTATAGAAATGATGTGTTGATTTTTTAGACTATTTTTATTTTTTATGTTATAATACTTAGGTTAGAAGATAAATATATGAAAATTTAATCAATTTTGGCATAAATAAAGGGGATTCGTGCAATTCTCTTTCATTTTTGCCAAAAATATAATGAGCGGGGAAAAATATGCAAATAGTTGAAATTAACACAGAGTTCATAAAAATTGATCAGCTCATCAAATATGCCGGCATTGTCGGAAATGGCAGCGATGTAAAATTGATGATTTTAGATGGTTTAATTTATGTGAACGGGGAGTTGTGTACCCAGCGAAATAAAAAAATAAGAGATGGTGATCTGGTGGAAATCAAGGATTATGATACCCTGCAAGTTAAAGGGATCGGGAAACCATGTTTATCGAAGAGTTAAAACTCATTCATTATCGTAATTATGAAAATGAATCCATCACACCTCAAAAAGGAATTAATATTATCATGGGCGAAAATGCCCAGGGAAAAACAAATCTTATTGAAGCTATGTTTTTTTTATCCCGAGGTTACAGTCATCGTGCTTCAAATGTGGCAGAACTTGCCCAATGGGATCATGATGATTTTTTTATGGCCGCCCAGGTGTTTAGCGATGGCGTCAAACATACCCTTTCGGCTAAAAGTTATCAGGGAAAACGGCAGTTTTTGTTGGATGGAAAGGTAAAAAAAAGAGATAAGATCAATGGGATTTTTAATACCATCCTCTTTGAACCGGATGATTTGAAAATAGTCAAAGAAGGACCTGATAAAAGACGGCGGTTTTTAAATCAGGAAATATCGGGCTTTCGGCCGGAGTATCATTATATTTTAAGAGATTATGAAAAAATACTGAATCAGAGAAATTCCCTGCTTAAAAATATTCATTACGAACCCAGTCTGATTACAACTCTGGATGTTTGGGATGAACAGCTTATTCAAACCGGGGTTCGGCTAATGAATCACCGGATTCGGTATCTGCATCGGCTTAACCGGGAAGCAAATAATCTGCATCAAATACTCAGTCTTGGAAAAGAAACGCTTTCATTATCCTATCTGAATAATATTATCGATTCGCTAGAAGAACTGAACGAAATAAAAAGTTTATACAAAAAACGTTTAGAATCCAGCCGGGAGGAAGAAATTTCACGGGGCGCAACCATTTATGGACCCCATGTGGACGACATGATCATTCAAATTAATGGGAAGGATGCCAGACGCTATGGATCCCAGGGTCAGCAGCGTTCCGCCGCGATTTCACTAAAATTATCCCAAATAGAGATATACTATGACAACACCGGCGAATATCCGGTGGTCCTTTTAGACGATATCTTTTCTGAATTGGATGAGCATCGCCGAAAAAGCATTCTCTCGCTTTTAAATAAAACCCAATCCTTTATCACCTGTACAGAAGATATCTTAAACGATGGCGAAAGTTTTAAAGAAAACCGACACGTCATTGAGATTGTAAAGGGGAAGGTAATCATTAATGAACCATGAAAATCAGGAGGAAACTATGCCAGAAAATAAAGTAGATAATTATACCGCTGATCAGATCCAGGTCCTTGAAGGATTGGAAGCTGTTCAAAAAAGACCGGGGATGTATATCGGCAGCACCGGGTCCCGGGGTTTACACCATTTAGTTTATGAGGTGGTGGATAATAGTATTGATGAAGCCCTGGCCGGCTATTGTAAAAACATCAGTGTCACCATTCATCAGGACGACTCGATTACCGTTGTCGATGATGGTCGGGGGATTCCCACCGGGATGAACCATGCCCAGGGAAAAACCGGGGTTGAATTGGCCTTAACGGTTCTTCATGCCGGTGGTAAATTTGGTGGCGGTGGCTATAAGGTATCCGGCGGTCTTCATGGGGTTGGGGTCTCAGTAGTTAACGCTTTATCCGAAAAATTAACCGTTGAAGTCAAACAAAAGGGCCAGATCTTTTTTCAAAGCTATGAAAAAGGCAAGCCAACCTGTGATCTGACCGTCACTGGTACCACCAACCGCACTGGTACGACCATTTACTTTAAACCCGATAAAGACATTTTTGAAGAAACGGACTATGATTTTGATATCCTTGAGCATCGTTTAAGAGAACTGGCTTTCCTTAACAAGGGGGTTTCAATTAATCTGACGAATGAAAAAGAATCACCTAAAAAGAAAGAAACCTATCATTATACCGGCGGGATTCATTCTTATGTGGAGTACATGAACCGCAATAAAGATCCGCTGTATGATAAGATTACTTATTTTGAAAAAGAACAGGACGATTATGCTCTGGAAATCGCCTTTCAATATACCACCGGTTATTCGGAGAATATTTTTTCCTATGCCAATAACATCAATACCCCGGAAGGGGGAACTCATCTTAATGGATTTAAGAGTGCCCTGACCCGAACGGTTAATACCTATGCCCGTAAAAATGGCTTTTTAAAGGGGAATGATAAGAATCTGACCGGTGAAGATGCGCGCGAAGGTTTAACGGCGATTGTCAGCATCAAGCTGCTCGATCCCCAGTTTGAAGGTCAAACGAAATCAAAACTGGGAAACACCGAAGTGAAGGGAATTGTTGAAACCATTGTCGGTGATCAACTATCAGCCTTAATGGAAGAAAATCCCAGTATCGCTAAAAATATTATTGAAAAAACCTTATCGGCCGCCAGAGCCCGTGAAGCCGCTAAAAAAGCCCGTGAGTTTACACGCCGAAAAAGTGCCTTAGATTCCACCGCACTACCTGGAAAACTAGCGGACTGCCGGGAAAAAGATCCTGCTCTGTCAGAAATTTATATCGTCGAAGGGGACTCGGCGGGTGGTTCGGCCAAATCGGGCCGTGACTCCAAAACTCAGGCGATTCTACCCCTGCGTGGTAAGATTTTAAATGTTGAGAAAGCCCGCTTGGATCGGATTTTAACCACCGACTCCTTAAAATCGATGATTATTGCCTTTGGTACCGGGGTCGGAGAAGAATTTAATGTCGAAAAAGCCCGTTATCATAAGATTATTATTATGACCGATGCCGATGTCGATGGTGCCCACATCAGGACTTTATTACTCACCTTCTTTTACCGCTATATGCCAGGTCTGATCGAAGCCGGATATGTCTATATTGCGCAGCCCCCACTTTATAAAATCACCCGGGGGAAACAGGTTGATTATGCCTATACCGATCGGGACCTGGAGAAAAAATTAGAAGGTGTGGATGATCGTTCCCGTATCAGTCTGCAGCGATACAAAGGTCTTGGGGAAATGGATGCCCATCAACTCTGGGAAACGACCATGGATCCTGGCGTTAGAACCTTGCTTCAGGTTAATATTGAAGAAGCCTCCTATGCCGATGAAATCTTCACCATTCTGATGGGAGATAAGGTTCAACCGCGTAAAGAGTTCATTGAACGGAATGCTAAAAAAGTTAAGAATTTGGACATCTAGTCAAGAAGGAGTAACGTTAAATGCAAGAAATAATTGAATTTGATCGGATAAAATCGATTAATATTGAAGAAGAAATGAAAACTTCCTATATTGACTATGCCATGAGTGTCATCATAGGTCGAGCCTTACCGGATGTTCGGGATGGCTTAAAACCGGTTCATCGCCGGATTATTTATGCCATGAGCCAACTGGGCTTAACTCCGGATAAAACCTTTCGTAAGTCAGCCCGTATCGTCGGGGATGTTTTAGGTAAGTACCACCCCCACGGGGATTCATCGGTTTATGATGCGATGGTGCGAATGGCTCAGGAATGGTCGATTCGTTATCTGATTGTTAATGGTCAGGGTAACTTTGGTTCAGTCGATGGCGACAGCGCCGCAGCGATGCGTTATACCGAAGCAAAGATGGGCAAAATAGCCGCTGAGCTGCTACGGGATATTAATAAAGAAACCGTCGACTTTGTTCCTAACTTTGATGAGTCAGAAACTGAACCATCGGTTTTGCCATCAAAATATCCTAATCTTTTAGTAAATGGGTCCTCCGGGATTGCCGTCGGGATGGCCACCAATATTCCGCCCCATAATCTGGGCGAAATCATTGATGGTACCATCGCCTTTATTGATGATCCGGAGATTACCATTGATGAGCTGATGAAGCATGTCAAAGGACCAGATTTTCCAACTGCTGGTATTGTCTTAGGTAAATCTGGCATTAAAAGTGCCTATCGTACCGGCCGAGGACGAATTAAGGTTCGTGGTAAGGTTGATGTGGTCACCACCAAAAAAGGGAAGAAGCAGATTGTTATCACTGAAATCCCCTACATGGTTAATAAATCCAAGCTGGTTGAAAAAATTGCTGAGCTGGTAAAAGAGAAAAAAATTGAAGGAATCTCGGATTTAAGAGATGAGTCCGACCTGAAAAAAGGAATGTCGATCATCATTGATTTAAAACGGGATGCCAACGAAACGATTATTTTAAATCAGTTATATAAGCATACCCAGCTCCAGGAAACCTTTGGGGTGATCATGCTGGCTTTAGTCAATAATGAACCCAAGGTGCTTAATTTAAAAGAAATTCTTTTTCACTATATTGAACATCAAAAAGAAATTATTACCAGACGAACCATTTTTGATCTTAAAAAAGCGGAAGCCAGAGCCCATATTTTAGAAGGTTTAAAAATTGCTCTGGATCATATTGATGAGGTCATTAAATTAATCCGGGCTGCTGCCGATGGCAAAGTCGCCAAGGAACAGTTAGTTTTACGGTTTAGCCTCTCAGAAATTCAGGCCCAGGCGATTCTGGACATGCGACTCCAGCGTTTAACCGGTCTGGAACGGGAAAAGATCGAAGAAGAATACAAAGAACTGATGATCACCATTGCCAAATTAAAAGCAATTTTAGGTGATGGTCAACTGGTTCTTAATATTATCAAAGAAGAATTAATCGAAATTAAAGAAAAATATGGCGACAAACGTCGCACGAACTTTGATATTGATGTCGAAGACTTTGAAATTGAAGATTTAATCGAAGAAGAAGAAGTCGTCATCACGATGACCCATATTGGTTATGTGAAGCGCATTACCGCTGATAATTACCGGTCACAAAAACGGGGTGGCAAAGGCATTACTGCACTTAGCACCCGCGAAAATGACTTTGTTGAACACCTCTTTACCACCACCACCCATCACTATTTGATGTTCTTTACTAATCTGGGTAAGGTTTATCGCTTAAAAGCCTTTGAAATTCCCGAAGGTGGACGTACGGCCAGAGGAACGGCGATTGTCAATCTGTTGCCACTCGAAGCAGGGGAACAGATTGCAACCATGATTCCGGTCAAAGAATTCACCGCCGATAAATGCCTGATTATGGCAACTAAACAGGGAATTATCAAGAAAACCGATTTAACCGAGTATGATACCTCCCGTAAAAATGGTATTATCGCCATTAATTTAAGAGAAGGTGATGAGCTGATCAATGTCCGGTTGGTTGTTCAGGATGAAGAAATTGTCATGGGAACCCAATGTGGTTATGCAATCCGCTTTAGCTCTGAAGAAGTAAGACCAATCAGCCGAACATCAATTGGTGTCCGGGGGATTGATCTGCGGGCAGATGATGTGGTTGTTGGGATGGATATTGTTAAAAAAGAACTCTTCGTCCTTTGCGTTAGTGAAAATGGCTATGGTAAACTCAGTGCCTCTGATCTGTATCGTCCCCAAAAACGTGGCGGCAAAGGGGTGCAAACCTATAAAGTCACCAAAAAAACCGGTCAATTGGTTGGTTTCTGCGTGATCAGCCGGGATGGCGAAATTATGATGATCAATAATCAGGGCGTTGTTATTAAGCTTGGCGGTAATGATATTACCGCCGTTGGCCGCAATACCCAGGGTGTTCGTCTGATGAAATTAAAACCGGAAGAATCCATTGCCACCATTTCTAAAGTTTATAAGGAGGATCCAGTGGATGATCTCGACGACGATGACGGCGAAAATCAGATGACACTCGTTGATACCACTGAAAAACAATAATGGACTCGTTAATCCATATCGATCGCATTCAAGTCAATTGTACGGTCAAGGATCAGTTTGATGCCATTGCGTTAGCAGCCACACCGCTGCTTTCGCAGGGGTGTGTTACTGAAGATTTTGTTGAAGCGGTAGTGGAAAGAGAAAGAACCTTTCCGACCGGTTTACCCACAAAAATAGGGGTGGCGTTGCCCCATACTGAAGCGAAATATGTATTAAAAGAAAGTATTTCCATTGTGACGTTAAAAAACACCATTGTTTTTGCTGGCATGGGGAATCCCAAGGAAAGTATTTCGGTCCAGATAATTTTTTTACTGGCCATTAATAATCCTGAAAAACAACTAAAGATCTTACAGACGATCATTACCATTATTCAAAATGAAAAAATGTTACAAAAAATAAAAGATGCAAAAGAGCCGCAAATGATTTACAATCTTATTAAGACCTTTTTATAATCCGGTTACAGCATTTCAAAAGGAAAGTAGATATCAATGAATATTAAAATAGCACCCTCTATGCTCAGTGCAGATTTTTCTAATCTGGAACGGGATCTAAAAGAAGTTGAAAAAAATGGCGCCGATTATCTCCATGTGGATATTATGGATGGACATTTTGTGCCCAATATTACCATCGGTCCGGATCAGGTGGCGAGCCTGCGAAAGACCATAAAGATCCCCTTTGATGTTCACCTCATGATTAGCGAGCCGCTAAAATATATCGATCGGTTTGCTGATGCCGGAGCGGATATCATTACCGTTCATGTGGAGTCGGATGGGGAGATTAAGGACTGTATTGACGCCATTGTAAAAAAAGGGGTCAGACCCGGACTGGTGGTTTCTCCGGATACTTCTCTGGAGGTGATAAAGCCGTATCTTGATCACATTAGCATGATCCTGATTATGTGTGTCTATCCCGGTTTTGGCGGACAAAGCTATATTCCAGAAAGCACCGAAAAAATAAGCGCCTGTCGCCAAATGATTGGTAATCGAAATATTGATCTTCAGGTTGATGGGGGAATTAATTTTAACACCCTAAAAGAAGTAGTGGAAGCTGGGGCCAATGTCATTGTTTCCGGATCCTGCTTATTTAAAGGCGATATGAAAGAAAATTTAGGACAGTTCAAAAAAATCATCAAGGGATAAATTCTAAAATTCTAATTATTGAAAGAGGGAATTAACGATGAAACTTGTTTTAGTTGCGTGTGGAACTGCCCTGGCGACCTCGACTGTAGTTGCCAAAAAGATTGAACAGATTGCGCTGGAAAATGGGATTGCCTGTCAAACTGTTCAAGCCAAAGCGGTAGATGCCTTTAAAAAGTATCAAGAATTACATCCCGATGCGATTGTCTGTACCTGTCAACTGGAAGGGGACATTGATATTCCGGTGATTAATGGCCGCGCTTTTTTAACCGGGATTAATTTACAAAGTACCATTGACCAGTTGATTGAAATATTAAAAAAATAGAATTGACAATTGATAATAATTTAACGTATAATTTATTTAGGTTGGATCTAAAAACTAGAGGATAACAAATATTGATTTAAGATCAATAGAAAGGCCATGAAGGTTAAGTTTATTAATTTTCGTGGTTTTTTTTACAAAAAATTTAGTTATTTACCTAGCGTTTATGAATGACAACAGAGGTGTAAGTTAAAACAGAGTCTTGACATTTGTTTTGTTCTGATATATATTACCCAAAAATAATTAAATATTAACCAGGTGTCAGCTGTCATTAAAAAATGATAAGCTGGTGAAAAGGGAAGTTGGGTGTAAATCCCACGCGGTCCCGCCGCTGTAAGAGAAAAGTCACACCAGAAATGCCACAAATAGGCAGGATGTGATGTATTGAAACTTGAGCCAGAAGACCTGCCTGTTTATTGTCTTAATACTCTACGGAAGATAGAGGATGATTTTGTGCTGTGAAAAATACAAACTCACTGTCTTTTATGGATAGTGAGTTTTTTTATGGGCTCAAGGAAAAATCAATTGACATGATGTATGGAGTTAGAATATACTAACAAAATAAAAATCAAGGGGTGAATGCGTGGGAAAATATATTAGGAAGCGGTTAGTGCAGTTAATTCCAATACTGCTTGGTGTTAGTTTTATCACCTTTGCATTAATGTATCTTGCGCCTAGTGACCCCGCTGAAATGAAACTCTCAGCTCAGGGAACCGCAGTCAGCCAGGAGATCCTTGATGAAACAAGAGAAGAGATGGGATTAAACAAACCCTTTCTGGAACAATACCTGAGCTGGCTTTTAAATCTTTTAACAGGTGATATGGGGGTCTCTTATATTGATAATGTACCAGTTAGTCAAAAAATAGTAACGGCAATGCCCTCAACCATTATTCTGGCCGTCAGTTCGATGCTCTTAACGCTTTTAATTGCCATTCCGCTGGGGATTTTAGCAGCTATCCGGCAAAATCAATGGGTTGATTATAGCATTCGTTTTTTTACCTTTGTGGGCACCTCAATTCCCAACTTTTTTCTGGCATTGGTTCTGATTTATGTTTTTGCCATGCAATTAAACTGGTTGCCAGTGTTAGCAACAGGATCGATTCGAGGCTTGATTTTGCCCACCATTGCACTATCGACGGTGATGATCTCAAAATATATTCGTCAGATTCGCGCTGCCGTTCTGGAAGAACTAAATAAAGATTACGTGATGGGAGCCCGCTCCCGGGGGATTCAGGAAAATGTTATCTTGTATAAAAATGTATTAAGAAATTCGATGATCACGGTGGTAACCCTGATTGGTCTATCGATCGGGTCGCTTTTAGGCGGCGCAGCAGTGGTGGAAACCATCTTTGTCTGGCGGGGGTTGGGGAAAATGGTTGTTGATGCCATCGGCGCCCGAGATTATCCGGTGATTCAGGGTTTTGTGGTGTGGATGGCAATTATCTATGTTGTGGTTAATTTATTAACCGATTTATCCTATCATCTTTTAGATCCGCGGGTTAAAGAAGGGTGGGAAACCTAAAATGAAAAAAATAAAACTGCCAATGGATGCCGTTCATAAGCGTTTGTATTTTCTTTTCGGTGTTGTCCTGATTCTAATCGTTTTAAGTCTAGTAGCACCCTGGCTGTGTCCCCATGATCCAAATTTAACCGATTTAAAATTGGCGAAGCAACCGCCCTCGTCAGAATATCCTTTTGGTACCGATAGTTATGGCCGATGTGTTTTTTCAAGAGTGTTAATGGGTGCCAAGGTTTCCATCTTTGCTTCCCTGGCATTAGTAATGGGGACCTTTATCTTTGGAACGGCCTATGGGGTGGTTTGCGGATATTATGGCGGAAAGGTTGACCGGGCACTGATGGGTGTGGTTGATATATTGTTGGCTTTTCCGGATATGATTCTGGCCATTGCGGTAGCGGGTATTTTAGGTGGTGGTCTGATCAATGCCATGATTGCCCTGGCGGTGACCGGCTGGACCCAGTATGCACGATTAGCCCGGGGCAGTGTCATGGTAGTAAAGTCTGAGGTTTATATTCAAGCCGCCAGGATTTCCGGAAACAGTCATTCCCGGATCATGTGGCGGCATATGTTACCGAATATTTCAGGACCCTTAATTGTTACGGCAACCCTGCAAATTGGTGGAATGATGATGGGCATCGCCGGATTGTCCTTTCTAGGAATCGGCGTGCAGATTCCCCAGGCCGAGTGGGGCTCAATGATCAATGAAGGCCGTAGTCTGATGCAGACGGCCCCTTGGATTATTCTCTACCCAGGGGTAGTTATGTTGGTAGCGGTGATGATTTTTAATCTTCTCGGTGATACAGTTCGGGATTTATTAGAACCCAAACAACAAACGATCTAAAACCAGCTACTGGTTTTAAATAAAAATAAAAAGGAGTGAATATGAAAAGAAAAGTATTGATCATGTTGTTGTCATTGATATTAATGGTTGCTGTTTTAGCAGGGTGTGGAAACAGTGAAACCGGAAGCTCGGGAGAAAAACATCTGGTTTGGGGTGAGACACAGGCGGTGAGCTCGCTTGATCCGGCTGTCGATTGGCAGGGTTGGTTTACTGTCCGTTATGCTATTTCAGAGACCCTCTTTAAATTGGACATGGAGCTGGTACCAGAGCCGTGGTTGGCGGAGTCTTATGAAAATGTGGATACCAATACCTGGAAAATTACCATTAAGGATAAGGTCACCTTTTCTAACGGCGACCCGTTAACCGCCGAGATGGTTGTAAACAACTTAAAACGGGTTGGCAGTACCAATAAACGAGCCGCTGCATTTGGCGAAGCCGCTTATGTTGTGGCGGGCAATGTTATAACAATCACAACGGCCAGTCCGTTTCCTACCCTGATTAATGAATTGTGTGATCCTTATACGTCGATTATTGATCTGGATAAAACCGCAGATCTTGATAAGGCACCGATTGGAACCGGTCCCTATGTGGTCGCAGATTTCGTTGAAAAAACGACGATCGATTTAACGGCGAACAAAAATTATTGGGATGGCACACCAAAAATTGATACGGTTCAGGTCAAATTTGTAACGGATACGGATACGATGGCGATGGCCCTTCAATCAGGAGAGGTTGATGTGGCAATGAATTTAACCTCCGACAGTCGGGAAACCTTTGAATCAAATAACGATTTTAAAATTGAAGAAGTATCAACCTCCCGGGCTTATTTCTTGTATTACAATCTTCAGACGGTAGCCGATCAGGCTGTGCGTCAAGCGATATCGATGGCCATTGATAAAGAGGGCATGGCAGATTTCCTTTTTGATGGATCAATTACACCGGCAGTGGGAGCGTTTCCAAACGATCTGGCCTACGGCGGCAGCCATTTAAAAGGAGCAATCTTTAACGTGGAAGAAGCAAAAAAAGTACTTAGTGCGGCCGGTTATATTGACACCGATGGTGATGGGATTGTTGAAAAAGACGGAAAACCGCTAAGCGTGAGCATTGTTACCTATAAACGATTAAAAAATGAAGCCATTGTGACCGAGCTTCAGTCGGAACTAAAAGCCATTGGCATCGGGGGAGAAGTAACGGTTCATGATAATTCGGACTTTTTTAAAGCCGGTGAATTTGATATTGGCATTTACAGTATTGTAACTACCGCTGTAGGCGATCCGCAGGCGTTCTTAAGTGGTACATTGGGAACCGCTGGTGTGACGAATTTTGGACATTACTACAATGCTGAGACAGATCAATTGTTAACCGAATTAAAAGCTGAATTCGACAGTGATAAGCGGGCTCAATTGGCCATCGAGGTGCAACAAAAGGCTTTAGATGAGTTTGCTTTTGACAATATTGGTTTTGTCAATATGGCAATGTATATGGATGCCAATATTACCGGTTTAAAACCACATCCAACCGATTATTATCAGATGAATGCGGAAATGGATATGAACTAAAAAAGCAATCCAGGAGGTTTGACTGTGCTCGGATTAGTGTCTCATAAACGAATTCGAGCGCAGATGTTTTAATGTCCGGACAAAAGATAAGGATACCAAAAAACGAGAGGAATCAGGATGAACAGTCTTTTGGAAGTAAAGAATCTTGATGTTGGCTATGGCAAGATAGAGATCATTAAAAATGCCGAGTTTTCGGTAGAAAAAGGTGAAATCCTTGGCATCGTCGGAGAAAGCGGCAGCGGCAAAAGTACGCTCTTAAAAGCCATTATGCAATTATCCGATACGGGTGTGACTATTCAACAGGGAAATATTTATTTTCAGGGAAAGGATATGAGAAATTTATCCAATGAGGAAAAAAGAGCCTTCCGCGGTTCGCAGATGGGCGTTATTTTTCAGAATCCCGGTTCGTCTCTAAACCCGCTCAGACGGATAAAAAAACAATTCATTGAAACCATGCAGAGTCATGTTAAAATCGATAAAAAAGAAGCTGGGGAACGGATATTAAGTCTTCTGGATAAACTGAATCTAAAGGATGGCGAACGCGTTTTAAACAGTTATCCCTATGAATTAAGCGGGGGCATGAATCAGCGGATTGCCATTGCTCTGGCAATGATTATGGAGCCAAAACTTTTGTTGGCAGATGAACCAACCAGTGCTCTGGATGTAACGATTCAAGCTCAGGTAGTGGATGAGATGATGGGGCTGCGGGAGCGCTTTGGCACATCAATTGTGATCATTACCCACAATATGGGGGTTGTTTCAAAAATGGCTGATAAAATTGCGGTTATGTACGCCGGACGGATAGTTGAATATGGGGAAAAAGCAGAAGTAATCAGAAATCATCGCCATCCCTATACCCGAGCTCTCTTAGAAGCCATCCCCAGGCTGGATGGCAAACGACCGGTGGGATTAAAAGGACGACCGCCGACGTTTAATGAAGTTAAATGCGGCTGTGGTTTTGCCGGTCGTTGCATCCATGGCTGTGAGGCGTGTAGAACAAAAAATCAGGATTTGTTTAAGGTTGCCGAAAATCATTGGACGAGTTGTCAGCATGGCTGTGGAGTTTAATAAAGATGAATAAAAAACCGGTTCTTGAGCTCAAAAATATAAGCAAGTGTTATAAAAAGGCAAAATTTGAAATAAGCGCACTTAGGCAACTCAGTTTTTATATTAATCAGGGCGAAATTTTTGGTTTTGTTGGCGAAAGTGGCAGCGGCAAAAGCACGGTAGCAAAACTGATTACCCGACTGGAAAATCCCAATGAAGGTGAGATTTTTCTAAGTGGACGGGAGATCACACACCTGAAGGGGAAGGATCTACTTAAAGTATACCAGGATGTCCAAATGGTTTTTCAGGATCCCAAGGCATCTTTTAATGGACGAATGCGGATAGAACAGTCGATTAGAGAAAGCTTTTGTAATTTACGATGCAGTCAGAATAAACTGGATCTAGAAGCGCTGTTTAAAATGGTCGATTTGAAAGAAGAATACGCCGGCCGTTATCCCCATGAATTAAGTGGGGGTGAATGTCAGCGCGCAGCCATTGCCAGGGCCATTGCCGTTCACCCAAAGCTGTTAATTTGTGATGAAGCGACAAGCGCACTGGATGTGTCAGCCCAAGCGCAGATTGTTGATTTGTTAGTGCACTTAAAAGAAAAAATGGATATGGCCATTCTTCTTATTTCTCATGATCTGGCACTCGTAAGCAGTATCTGTGATCGTACTGGTGTTTTATACAAAGGGGAGCTGGTTGAAATAGGAGAAACGCGTGATGTCATTGATCATCCCAAGGCTGCTTATACCAAAAAACTAATCGCCTCTGTCATGGTTGTCGAGGATTAAAGATAACTTGTAGGGTACTATTTAGTGGTTTTAAGAAGCAGTTTTTTTAGTGATAGTAAGAATTGATTTGTTAAAGATAGAGGAGAAAAAGTAAATGAAAAATAACAGTTTAACAGAAGGGGTCATATGGAAAAAATTGTTGTTTTTCGCATTGCCTTTGTTGGGAACGAGTTTTATTCAGCAACTTTATAATACCGTTGATTTAATCTATGTCGGTAATTTTTTAGGAAAAGAAGCAGCGGCGGCTGTTGGTGCCAGCGCTTTGTTTGTAACCTGTCTGGTGGGCTTTTTTTCAGGAATGTCAGTGGGTTCCAGTGTCGTGGCATCCTATGTTTTTGGAACCGGTGATAAGAAAGAATTAAAAAGTGTGGTTCATACGGCCATTGGCCTGGGTTTTATCTGTGGCATTATTATTATGCTTATTGGTTTGATCGGAGCACCGTATTTTCTTAAACTAATTAACACCCCGGATGAGATTATGGGTTTAGCGGTAGCCTATATTCGGGTTTATTTTATCAGTATTATCTCGGTGGTCACCTATAATATGGGTTCTGGGATTATCAGAGCACTGGGAAATTCAAAAACACCGATGTACATCCAACTGTTTGGCGGAATTGTCAATGTTATTATGGATGGGGTGTTTATCGTGATCTTTAAATTTGGGGTTGTCGGCGCGGCTTATGCCACCCTATTTTCACAAACGGTTGCGGCACTACTGGTTTTACATTACCTGATGCATGTTGATCGTGACTATAAATTAGAACTTAAAAAAATAAAAATAGCCAAAGTACATTTTTACAAAATCCTTAAAATTGGTGTTCCCACCGGCTTTCAAGCTCTGGTCATTACCTTGTCCAATGTCTTTGTTCAATACCATGTTAATAGTCTTGGTGTGGATGCTATTACTGCGTTCACGGCATATTTTAAGGTTGAACTGCTAATTTATCTGCCGATTCTTGCTATCGGTCAGGCGATAACCACCTTTACCAGCCAGAATATTGGCGCAAAGAATTATGACCGGGTCAAAAAAGGCACCAGGGTCTGTTTAATGATGGGTATTGGCGTTACTGCGGTGATGAGCACCTTTGTGTTATTCTTTGGCAGGCAGGCCTTTGGGGTGATTAATAGTGATCCTTCCGTGTTGGATTATGGCCTGCAGATTATTAGCATTACCTTTCCTTTTTATTGGATTTACCTGATCCTGGAGGTATTGGGAGGAACCATTCGCGGGGCAGGAAAGTCAGTGCCGCCGATGGCTATTATTCTCACCAATATTTGTGTGCTGAGGACGGTACTGTTATTTTTATTAATGGCCTCGGTTCAGGGGATTCAGGGAATTGCCATGACCTACCCGATTACCTGGGCTTCCACAGCGCTCTGTATGGCTATTTACTATTGGAAGGGAGATTGGATGGGTGAGTTTAAGCGCTTGTCGATGGCAAAACTAGAAATCTAATTTAAAAAGCTTCGAATAGGTAAGAGATTGAAATTTGATAGACTAATAATATGATTTTCCATGGTTGCAGAATAACGCTTGACAGAATAGTGAGATTATGAGAAAATAGCACTAATTAAATACAAGTATATACAAGAAAGTCATGAAGACTTAATTCGATCAGAAGATCGGCTTATTTCTTTGTGGCTTTTTTTATTTTTTTAGGTGCGAAAAGGAGAGACAAATGATGGAAAATATTCTTGAAAAAGTGGAGAATTATTGGGATAAACGCTCAGAAGGTTATTCCGAGGTTAATGTAGCGGAGCTCAATAGTTATAAAATGGATGTTTGGAAAGAGTTGATTAATCGTCATAAGCCAGCCGTGATTGGCCGAAAGTTGCGGGTTTTGGATATCGGCACCGGCCCGGGCTTTTTTGCCATTACCATGGCCTCCTGCGGCTACGATGTGACGGCGGTGGACTATACGGATGCGATGCTCCATAAGGCAAAACGCAATGCCCAAAATTACCGGAACCAGATTAAGTTTATGCAGATGGATGCCCATCAATTAAATTTTGAAGACAGTTGTTTTGATCTGATTATAACCCGAAACCTGACCTGGAACCTGGAACGGCCGGATGATGCCTATCGTGAGTGGCACCGGGTACTGGCTCCTGGTGGGAAAATGTTAAACTTTGACGCCAATTGGTATTTACATCTTTATGATGAAGAAAAAAGAGAGGCGTATTTTAAAGATCGCGTTAATTCAGAGGTAGAAGGGGTCAATGATCACTATGTTCGTACAGATACTACTGCGATGGAAGAAATTGCCAAAAATCTGCCACTGAGCCGAACCATGAGACCCCAATGGGACGCGGCAGTGCTGATTAATACCGGTTTTAAAAAGGTGATGGTTGAGCAGGGAATTGGCGAGTTGGTCTGGGATAAAGAGGAGCAAGTCAATTATGCATCCACCCCGATGTTTATGATTTCTGCTGAAAAATAGAATCGTGGATTTTTTAATCAATCAACCATAAAATAATAAGCCAGTGAGGTAGTTATTCTCCGAAGAGAATTCTACCTCACTTTTTTAATAAAAACTAAGATTGAGACACTGAAAATGACAAAGGAGAAGAGATGGATAACAGACCAAGCTGGTTCGTAAGTGTATCTCCTAAAAGCAGAAAGGCTCAAACATTGACGTTTATCAAAGAAGGTTTTTGGGAAAATCATTATTCTGACCAATCCGTAAATCTGATCAATGAGATAAAAGCAGGAGATCGCATTGCATTAAAAACTACCCACAATAAAAAAGAAAGGATTCCTTTCGATGCCAATGGAAAAATTGTTTCGGTGATGGAAATTAAGGCTATTGGCACTGTAACTAGAAACTATTATGATGGTAAAAGACTTGCTGTCAACTGGACCCCGGTTGAAGAACGAAAAGAGTGGTACTTCTTTACCTTTATTAGAAGTATCTGGAAAATTAAGCTTAATCCTAAAAATTGGATGACCCGAGATTTGATTGCGTTTACCTTTTATGATGAACCTCAGGATATTAAACGGTTTATGAAAGAGCCCTATTGGAAGAAACGCTTTATGAAAGAAGTTTTATATGTTGATGAAATTGTCGATGTTTTAAGACAATTGAATGGAGAAGCGCATCTATCTTATATTCAGGAAGAAATCCGCAAAAGAAAAAAAATAAAAAATCTGAAGAAAAACCCAAATTGGCGAGCAGAGATCCGTTTTACATTACAAAAATTCAGCAGTGATTCTAAATCTTTTGTTAATGGAGAGGATTTATTTTATCGAAAATCATTTTCCAGCGAGGTTTGGGGCCTCCGGGAAATGGCAAAAAGAAAGTGCGAAGCATACTCAGAAGAAACATTTCTGGCTGAGACTTTTTTGGATCTGGAAAAATATAAGGAAATAATTAGAGTTCTAAAAGAAGAAAAAAGTATCATGCTAAGAGGAACAGTGTGTAAAAGCTTTATGGCTAAAAAACTGGCTTATGTGTTATTAAAAGAAAAAGAAGAAGAGCGTATTTTGTATGTTGATCTGGAACAGGATGAAGTGAATAAAGTTTTAAAAAAAAATCCCGACGATAGTGACAAGGATCAAAATAGTAATTTATTGATTGAACAATGCGGGTTTATGGGGTTTTGTAAAAAGGCCTCCGAAGACCATCGAAACGATTATTTTTTTATCATCGATGAAATAAATCGTGATAACTTAACTAAAAATATGGCCGATCTGCTACTTTTATTTAAAAAAAGGAACAGGATGCGAAAAATGGAGAAAAACATAACAAAAAAAAGTAATAACTTTATACCAGAAAATCTCTATATTATTGGTATGATGGATATTGGTGATCGTTGTTTTAGACTCATTGATGAGATACTCAAACAGCATTTTAAGTTTGTTGAGCTGGAGCAAGCCTTTAAAAATCAGGGGTATTCGATAGCAAAAGAAAAAACAGTGAAGAACTCAACGTGCTAATTAGATCGGTTAGAGTATCTGAGACAAAGTAATAGCTGATCAATTAAGCGATTTGAAATAGCAGCAAACAACGAATGTTTAAATTGACAGAAACAATCGAGTGTGAGAAAATATAAAAATAATTAATGAGGTCATGAAGGCTTAATTCGATCAGAAGATCGATTTATTTCGTCATGATTTTTTTTGTTTCACGATAAACTAAAAGTTTAAGGAGTCAGGCATGAGCGGGGTTATGAATCATAGCCATGGAATCGATAATGTCCATGAAATGAAAACGACGAATCATTTTGAACAAAAACACCCGCATACCCATTCAAAAGCTATTGTAAACCGTTTATCAAAGGCCATCGGTCATTTGGAATCGGTGCGAAAAATGGTGGTATCAGGGAGGGATTGTTCAGAGGTGTTGATTCAATTATCGGCAGTAAAGGCAGCCATTAACAATACCGGGAAAATAATCCTTCAGGACCATATTGAAAACTGTATTGTTACGGCCGTTAAAGAGGGTGACCATCAGGCCATCGAAGAACTCAATAAAGCAATTGATCGGTTTATCAAATAATTGGTAAAAGATAAAAAGTAAGGAGAAAGATATGACGATAAAGGTTGGAAATCTGGTGGCGGAAGCAGGGGAAAAGGTGAGCGGTTATGTTTCGGTTCCGGAAACGGTAATCAAACTTCCGGTAACTCTGATCAATGGAAAAAGAGCGGGGAAAACCGTATTAATAACCGGGGGAATTCATAATGCCGAATACACCGGGATTGAAACGGCGATCCAATTAGCCGAAGAACTTATTGAGGATGAGATTACCGGGTGTCTGATTCTCATTCATCCGGTGAATATCAGCGGGTTTGAAAATAGAACCATGAGTGCAGTAGCCGAGGACGGGAAAAACCTGAACCGACTTTTTCCTGGAAATCCCAGTGGAACCGTGGGTGATAAGATTTGTCACTTTCTGGTAACTGAATTTCTAAGCCAGACAGATTTTTACATCGACCTCCATGCCGGGGATGGATATGAAATGCTGACCCCTTATGTTTATTATCTGGGCGCAGCAGCGCCGGAGGTGGTGAAACAATCTAAGGCTATGGCTCAAAAAGTCAATGTTCCCTATATGGTCAAGTCCTTTATCACCACTGGTGGTGCCTACAATTATGCAGGTTCCTGCGGTATTCCCAGTATTTTAATCGAACGCGGCGGCGAGGCTAGATGGTCAGAAGCGGAAGTATCGCTGTATAAAGCAGATGTAAAAAATGTACTGCGGTATTTAGCGGTCCTTGACGGAGAAGTAAAAGCAGTTGCAACGGAGTCGGTTGATGTAGATGATGTCGTCTACGAAAATGCTTGTGTTACAGGGTGTTGGTATCCCCGGAAAAAAGTCGGGGAGAAGGTCAAAAAAGGCGAAGAATTAGGGGTAATCAAAGACTACTTTGGCAAGACCCTGGAAAGCTGCGTAGCCAGATTTGACGGAGTGGTTCTTTATCAGGTTAGCTCTTTATGTATTTTAAAAGACGGTCCCATGATAACCTATGGTAAAATTAAATCTTAAAGATAAGATCGGTTTGCCGTGGTTGGTAATAAAAGTACAACCGATTTCCGCCGGATAAAAGATAAAGATGCGAGACATCAATTTAAACAGCCATCAGAAAGAGAAGTTTAGTTCAGATGAAAGATAATCGATTTAAAAAGGTTTGTGATATGGTTGAATTAAAGCAATTAAAGTATTTTGTTGTCAGTGCCGACGTCGGTTCTTTTAGTAAAGCCGCAGAGATATTATACACCACTCAACCTAACGTCAGTAAGGCGATTAAAGCACTGGAAGACCATTTGGGCTTTGATCTGTTTTTGCGAAAAAGCCGTGGAATTCTTCTTTCTACCCGGGGAAAGCATGTTTATGAGTATGCCTGCAAGGCCATTGAAAATATCGAAATGTTAACCTCATTTTCTCAGGTCGATCGGATTGAGACCCTACAGATATCCAGTAACCCCAGTGCCTGGATGGCAAAAATATTTGCGGATTTTTATAATCAATTTCATGTGGAACGGCTTCATTTTCAACTCTATTCCGCTTCGGTGGAAGAAATCATCAAACGGGTGGCCAGTTATCAGGATGAACTTGGTTTTGTCTATGTCATGCATAATCAGAATACCGCCTTCCAATACGCGTTGGGCAGAAACCACCTGGAATTTGTAGAACTTAAAAAAACTCAGGTGGTGCTTTATCTGGGACAATTGCATCCGCTTTATAGGGAACAGGAAATTGCTGAAGATGAATTAAAAAAACTGAAACTGGTTCAGTGCTATGAGGATGAATTTGACCTCAACAATTACTGGAGAATAACCAATTCTCAGGGCAAAGATATGCCCACTTTGGAAAGTGTCGTTATTACGAACAGCGATTGTGTGATGCAGCAGCTTCTGCAGACCACCGATCTGGCCAATATCAGCAGTGGCTATATCACCGATCAGGTTGATGAAAAAAAGCTCAATGGAATTCCCCTCTATGAAAAAGAGAATGTGGTGATGTTTGGCTATGTGCGACGGAAAAGCGAAGATCTCAGTGATTGGGGTCAGCAATTCATCACCTTTATCAGTGAGAAATTGAAAAAATAATTTTAGTTAAAAGTGGGCGGGAATGCGAAAGGATGCTAACTTGGAATGGCCGAGGAACCCCCTGGAGAGGTTGTAAGGCTATTTTTTTGATGATAAAATATTAACAAGCGAATGAGCTATGCAAGAAAGGTATAACAAAAAATGAAAAAATATATTGGCAAACGATTATTGCAGCTGATTCCGATTATTCTGGGGATCACCTTGCTGTCATTTACCCTGATGCAGACAGCCGCCGGTGATGCGGTGGATGCCTTATATGATAATGCCAGCGGCGGGGTTTCCGAAGCAATAAAAGCACAAAAGCGGGAAGAGCTGGGATTGGATCAGCCTTTTATAGTTCAATATACATCCTGGTTAGGTGGGGTAATCAGCGGAAATATGGGTGTTTCTTATATTTCAAACAAACCGGTTTTTGAAACCTTTGTGTCAAAACTGCCGGCAACCATGCTTCTGACTCTGACTTCGATTGTTCTCACTGTTTTGATTTCCATCCCCTTGGGGATTGTGTCGGCAGTCCGCCACAATCGATTTACGGATTATCTGATACGTTTTTTTAGTTTTATCGGAAATTCTCTGCCCGGTTTTTTTGTTTCACTGTTGCTCATTTATTTTTTTGCCCTAAAAATCAAGTTGTTCCCAGTGATGGGAAGTGGCGGCTGGAAGAGTATTGTTTTACCAACCCTAACCCTGGCAATAGCGATGTCTTCTAAGTATACTAGGCAGGTGCGGACAACGGTTCTGGAAGAATTAAACAAAGACTATGTGATGGGGGCCCGGGCAAGAGGGATAAGGGAGCCGGTGGTACTTTATGCAAGTGTGCTGAAAGCCGCGATGCTGACGATCATTACGCTGTTAGCACTATCGATCGGGTCACTGCTCGGCGGTACCGCCATTATTGAATCCATTTTCATGTGGGATGGGGTCGGTAAACTGGCTGTGGATTCGATTATGATGCGCGACTACCCGATGATTCAGGCTTATGTAATTTGGATGGCGCTTATTTATGTCGGGATCAATTTGGCAACCGATATTCTCTATCATTATCTGGACCCCCGAATTCGACTGGAACAGGAGGCCTGAGCCATGGATGTAACAACTATCCGTTCTGCTTCGGAGCGTGTTCACCATCAGAAAAAAGACCGAACCATGGTAAAATTTTATATTTTTCTGACCTTGACTCTGCTGCTTTTGCTAATTGCCGCCTTTGCGCCAAAGATTGTACCTTACGATCCCTATGGACAGGATCTGAACATTGCACTGCAGTCTCCGAGTTCGAAACATCTGCTGGGAACTGACCGCTATGGCCGGGATATGTTATCCCGGGTAATTATGGGGGGGCAAACTACCATTTACTCCGCCTTGCTACTGGTTGGCATCGTCATGGTTGTCGGAACTCTGGTGGGGTTGTTTTGTGGCTATAAGGGTGGAAAAGTGGATTCCTTCATTATGCGGGTGTCTGATATATTTCTGGCCTTTCCCGGGATGGTTTTTGCCATTGCGGTGGCCGGCGTATTAGGCGGTGGGATCATCAATGCGGTGGTGGCACTGGCTTGTATTTCCTGGCCAAAGTTTGCCAGGCTGGCCAGGGGACAGGTTTTAGGCATTAAAAATATGCCCTATATAGCTGCGGCAAAGCTCAGTGGTTCGCGACCGACAAAGATTGTCTTTAAACATATATTACCAAATATCACCGGCCCAATTCTGGTCACTGCGACCCTGGATATTGGCACCATGATGATGGAGCTGGCTGGTTTATCCTTTTTAGGGCTTGGCGCCATGCCGCCGATTGCTGAGTGGGGTTCAATGATGAGTGACGGGCGGAGTATGCTACAAACAGCGCCCTGGGTAATTCTAGCACCAGGTTGTGCTATTTTTATAGCGGTAATGTTATTTAACTTACTGGGGGATACGTTCAGAGATGTGATGGATCCCAAATCAAAAAAAGCGAAATTGAATTGGAGGAAAAAATGAAAATGAAGAGCAAGGTATTAACCTTAATGTTAACCGGTGTTTTGGTTGCCGGGATGTTGTCCGGTTGTGGAACCGCCGGCAGCACCAAAAGTGCGGAAGAAAAGGTCTTTAATTACGGAACGGTGGCCTACAGTGTGGGTAATTCGAATGTGGGAATGAACCCCCATGAATCATATATCGGCTGGTCGACACTGCGTTATGGTGTCGGTGAAACGCTGTTTAAATTCAATGAAAAGATGGAACTGGAACCCTGGCTGGCTACCGATTTTGAGCAGCTGGACGATGTTACGGTAAAAATTAATTTAAGAGACGATGTAACCTTTTCGAATGGCAAGAAAATGACAGGCGAAGCGGTTAAAGCCTGTCTGGATAATCTGATCGCTGTTCATGATCGAGCGCCCAAAGACTTGCAAATCAAATCCATTAGCGCTGATGGTCAAAGCATTACGATCACAACTGCAATCAAGTCTCCGGCATTGGTCAACTACCTGTGTGACCCTTATGGATGTATTATCGATATGGAAGCCGGCGTTACTGCTGATAAAAACGTGGTCGGAACGGGTCCCTATGTGGCAAAAACAATCACCGATACGGAAATTAATCTGGTAGCCAATATGGATTACTGGGGTGGAAAACCAAAGGTTGGTACTGTCAATGTCAAGAGTATCACCGATGGCGATACCCTGACGATGGCTCTTCAAAGCGGCGAAATTGATGCGGCGCAGGGTCTGCCTTATGCCAGCCTGGAATTGTTTCAGAATAACGATGACTATACCATTAGCTCAACCAATACTTCAAGAGTTTACCAGGCGGCTTTGAATTATAATTCAGCCGTGATTAAGGATGATGCTGTTCGTCAAGCGATGGCCATGAGTATCGATAAAGATGGCTTTACTTCAGTGTTACTATATGGAAACGGAACACCGGCGGTTGGGCCATTCCCAGCTAACTTCACCTTTGGTGGTGATGCAGTTAAGGACGCCAGCTATGATATCGAAGGGGCCAAGAAAGTTCTGGATGCAGCTGGCTGGGTTGATTCCGATGGCGATGGTATCCGGGAAAAGGATGGTCAGAAACTTTCGATTAAATGGCTGACCTATACCTCCCGACAGGAATTGCCGCTACTGGCAGAATCGGTTCAGGCAACCTATAAGCAAGTCGGAATCGACGTTTTAGTCAATGCGACTGACAGCTATAAGGATTTCTTAAAAGCCGGTGACTATGATGTTTTTGCCAATGCCTTTGTAACCGCACCAACCGGAGACCCACAATACTATTTCACCACCCATGTTGTTGACAATTCTGATTACAACCGCGGCCATTACCATAATGATACGGTTGAAACCCTGGTTGCTGAGCTGCGAAATGAATTTGAGGTCGAAAAACGCAGTGATTTAGCCACTCGAATTGCACAACAGATTTTAAATGATAACGCCTATATTTATGCATCGCATTTAAAAATGTCCTTCGTTATGAAAAAAGGAGTGACTGGTTTTACTGCCCACCCATCCGATTACTACGAAATTACCGCCGATTTGGATATCACTGAATAAAAAATGCGAGCATAAAAAATTGAGCATAAAAAACTCCGAGAAAAAAATTCCGATCAAAAGGATAAAACGATGCAGCAACCATTATTAGAACTTCAAAATGTAGAAATTTCCTATGACGGACAGCCGATGGTCACCGGTGTTAACCTGAAGATGAAGCAGGGCGAGATTCTGGGGATAGTGGGCGAATCGGGAAGCGGAAAAAGCACCCTGATCAGGGCGACGATGGGCTTATTGGACTGCGCCGGCCGGGTTAATCGTGGCGACATTTTTTACAAAGGCCAGAACGTGATTGACCTCGATGCTGAAGCGCTCAGAACCATGCGGGGACCGGAAATGGGCATGATTTTTCAAAACTGCGGCAGTGCCTTGTGCCCGATAAGAACGATCGGTGAGCAGCTTTATGAAACCATGGAACAACATGGTTTTAAGGACCGTCAAGAGGTGAGGAGGCGGGCGGATACCCTGTTTAACAAGATTAATCTCAAAGATAGTGAGCGTATTTTAAACAGTTATCCCTTTGAGTTATCGGGCGGTATGAATCAGCGGGTGGGGATTGTGATGGCGATGATTCTGGAGCCCGATCTGCTCTTTGCCGATGAGCCCACCTCGGCTCTGGATGTGACGGTTCAGGCTCAGGTTGTCAAAGAGATGATGGCGCTACGGGATGAATTTGGAACCGGAATTGCCATTGTCACGCATAATATTGGGGTGGTTTCTTACATGGCCGATAAGGTAGCGGTGATGTGTCAAGGTCGTCTGGTGGAGTATGGAGATACCCGGGATGTCATCGATGATCCCCAGGAGGCATACACCAGAGCGTTGATTCAGGCCGTCCCAAGAATTCGGAGAAGGTGAAAGATGAGTGAGCTTTTAGCAGTTAGCAACTTAAGTAAAACCTATCATAAGGGAAAAATAAGCATTCATGCAGTTGATGATGTCAGCTTTCATCTTTGCAAAGGGGAATGTCTGGCTCTGGTTGGGGAAAGCGGTAGCGGGAAAAGCACCGTGGCAAAAATGATTACCGGTCTGGAAGCGGCTGATAAAGGCGAAATTCGACTGGGTGGAAAAGACATTATTGGTCTGAGCGGGAAAGCCCAGCGGGAGGTCTATCGGGACATTCAAATGGTTTTTCAGATGCCAGTGGATTCTTTTAATCCCCGGATTAAACTGGGAGATGGCATCATGGAGAGTATGATCAATCAAGGGATCAGTCGTGAGGAAGCCCGGGTGAGAGCCATTAAATATCTCAACATCTGTGAATTAGGCCCTGAATTTACCGACCGCTATCCCCATCAGGTCAGTGGCGGGGAATGTCAGCGGGCTTCCATTGCCAGAGCCATTGCCATCAAACCCCAACTACTGATCTGTGACGAAGCAACCAGCGCCCTTGATGTGACGGTTCAAGCCCAAATTATGAAACTGCTGACGCAATTAAAAAAAGAGTTGGGAATGTCACAACTCATGATCTGTCATGACCTGGCCCTGGTCCAGGAAGTCTGTGATCGGGTTCTGGTGATGCATCATGGTCATGTGGTGGAAGAAGGAACGCCGGATGAGATTATCATAAATCCTCAACAGGATTATACTAAAAAACTCATTGAGTCAATCTTATAGGTAAACTTCTCTGGCATATAAAGGTATTCTTAAAAAGAATATCATATCGGTTTAAAAAGATTGCGAAAGCAGATTAAACGTGTTAAAATGACAAACAGAAACAATGAAAGACAAGTGATTGTTTCTGTTTTTTAGTGTTTTGATTATTTTTTATTAAAACACCGGCTTATAATTAAATTGAATATTAATAAAACAGGTGCCGGCAGTAATCCAATGTATTACAGGTCGGTGAAAAGGGAAGATGGGTGAAAATCCCACGCGGTCCCGCCGCTGTATGAGAAGAGTTCCTCCAGGAATGCCACCATGATATGGGAAGGCAGGAGGTAATGTTGACGCTTTAGCCAGAAGACCTGCCTGCTTTAATTACTCAATCTCTACGTGTGATAGAGGAGGTGTTTTTTTTAGCAGGCTTTTTTTGCAACCTCACTATCTTTTCTGAGATGGTGGGGTTTTTTTATGGAAAAAATTCCTCAAAAATACAAATCTTTAATGTTGTGATAAAGCTCAGGTTCTTTGCTACAAAAGACAATGGCATGAAACTGGAAGTTGATCAAATAAAACAAGTAGTTTAGAGGAGAAAAGAAAATGAAGTTAAAAAAAGGTTTAGCGGTACTTGTCGCCGCGGTGCTGTGTACCGGTATTTTTGCAGGATGTAGCAGCACCTCGGCAAACTCTGATGTTTCCACTAAAGAAGCATTAAATTATGCCTGTACCAAGGATATCCGGGACATTAACCCGCATCTGTATTCGGGTGAGATGTCAGCTCAAAACATGGTTTTTGAAGGTCTCACGAAAAATGAAGACGGCGAAGTGAAGCCGGCACTGGCGGAAAGTTGGGAAATTTCTGCGGATGGACTGGAATATACCTTCCATTTGCGAAAAGGAGTTACCTTTACGGATGGTGCGGCCTTTAATGCCGAGGCAGTCAAACTGAATATGGATGCCATCGTCGGAAATCTGGAACGGCATGCCTGGCTGGATATGGTCAATGAGATCAAGGAAAATGTGGTAGTCGATGAGCACACTTACAAATTGGTATTAAAGCAACCCTATTACCCCACCCTGGTGGAGTTGGGTCTGACCCGGCCGTTCCGATTCATTTCACCCAATTGTTTTGTTAATGGCACCACCGAAGAAGGCGTGAGTGGTTATATTGGCACCGGTCCCTGGGTTTTATCCGAGCATGTTGATAACCAGTACGCTACCTTTACCCAGAATGAAAATTATTGGGGCGAAAAAACGAAGATAAAAACCGTTAACTGGAAGGTCATGCCAGATCCTCAGACAATTTTATTAGCCCTTCAGAACGGCGAAGTAGATTTACTCTTCGGAGCAGATGGTGATCAGGTTGATCTGGATTCGTATAAAAAACTGGAAGATGAAGGCGCCTACAAAACCTATATCAGTGAACCGATAGCGTCCAGAGCGATTCTCATCAATAGTAATTCACCGATTACCAAAGATATTAAAGTTCGGGAAGCGATTGAATATGCGGTCAATAAGGAAAATATCATTCAGGGAATTTTAAACGGATCTGAAGATCAGGCGGATACGCTGTTATCAAAAGAGGTCCCCTATTGTAACATTGATTTAAAAACGATTTCTTATAATCAGGAAAAGGCTAAACAATTATTAGATGAAGCCGGCTGGAAGCTGGGAACTGATGGGGTTCGCGAAAAAGATGGCCAAAAATGTGAAATCACCCTTTCCTATAATTCCAAAAATGCCCAGGAAGGTACTATTGCCGCCTCGATTCAAGCCGATCTGGCCGCCGTTGGCATCAAGATGAATATTCTTGGAGAAGAAAAACAGGCCTTCCTGGATCGTCAGAAAACCGGCGACTTTGATCTTCAATATTCTTTGTCATGGGGAACCCCCTACGATCCCCAATCTTATGTTTCATCGTGGCGAATTCCCGCCCATGGCGATTATCAGGCTCAGGTTGGACTGGAAAAGAAACAGTGGCTGGATGAAACCATTACCAAGATCATGATTGAAGCTGACGACACCAAACGGGCCGAGATGTACAAAGAGGTGCTAACCTATATTAATGACCAGTATGTGTATATACCGATTTCTTACTCAAAAACCAAAGCGGTGGCCATCGATGGTTTAAATGGGGTAACCTTTAACGATTCTCAATATGAAATACCATTTGAAAAAATGTACTTTTCCAAGTAGTTATGAATAACAAACTGGAAAAATAAAGGGGAGTAAGACCATGAAGCATTACATTGTCAAAAGGCTCCTGTGGATGATTCCGATTTTAATCGGAATCTCCTTTTTTGCCTTTATATTAATTAATTTAAGCCCCAGTGATCCGGCCGAAGTCGCCATTCGGGTCAATGAGGTCACCCCGACCGCAGAGAATATTGCCCAGATGCGGGAGCAATTAGGACTCGATGACCCTTTTATGACCCGCTATCTGACTTGGCTTAGCAATGCCCTTCAGGGTGATTTTGGTAACAGCTATGCCAATAACAAACCAGTCGGTGAAGAAATCGCCAAGGCATTGCCGCCGACTCTTTATCTGGCCAGTGTTTCGCTGTTGATCATCGTTATTATCTCGGTGGCAGCCGGGGTGTTATGTGCTGTGAAAGAGAATAGCATCACGGATAAAACGATGCGGGGGATTGTTTTTGTGGGAACGGCGATTCCGGGCTTCTGGGCGGGCATTCTGCTGATGTGGCTTTTTGCCGTGAAGCTTAAATGGCTGCCGACCAGTGGGATGACGTCTCCGGCTTCGGTGATTCTACCGGCGGTGACCTTGTCACTGGGATATATTGCCACCTATGTCCGGTTGATTCGGAACAACATGATTCAGAACAAGCGGGAGAATTATGTGCTTTATGGTCGGGTACGGGGTTTAAAGGAACAGACGATAATGAAACATGTCTTTAAAAATTCCCTGCAAACCTCCTTAACAGCCCTGGGGATGTCGATTCCCAAGCTGATTGCCGGGACCGTCGTGATTGAAAACATCTTTGCTTGGCCGGGAATCGGCCGGCTCTGTGTGACAGCAATTTTCAATCGGGATTTTCCGATGATTCAGGCCTATGTGCTGATCATGGCGGTGTTATTCGTATTTTGTAATTTACTGGTAGATCTGGGATCCGTTTGGATTGATCCGAGAAGAAGGGAGACGTGAGATGGCAGGATTTTGGAATCGGTTCAGAAAGGACCGCCTAGCGATGGGGGTTAGTTTTTTTCTCTTACTGGTGATTGGTCTGGCTGTTCTGGCACCCTTGGTAGCGCCCTATGACCCTACCGCTCAGAACATCATTGATAAGTTTCAGGGCCCATCGCTGGCCCATTTATTTGGCACGGATCAATTGGGCCGGGATGTTTATTCCCGGATTTTATATGGCGGCCGGGTGACGATCCTCGTTTCGGTGCTGACGATGATTGTCACCATTCTGATTGGTACTGTCCTGGGGGTCATTGCCGGCTATTTCAGAGGAACGGTTGATGATGTGATTATGCGGATCTGTGATATCATGTTATCCTTCCCCAGTGAGGTGCTGATTCTTGCGATTGTGGGGATTTTGGGAACGGGGATCACCAATATCGTTCTGGCAACGGTGATTGCCAAATGGGCCTGGTATGTGCGGATGATTCGCTCGATTGTCATTTCGTTTATGGATAGCAACTATATCCGCTTTGCCAAGGTCGCCGGTTGCTCAAATTGGCACATTGTCAGAAAACACCTGTTAGTTGGCGCTATTGGTGATATTGCGGTGCTGGCCACCTTGGATACAGCGGCGATTATTCTAAATATTTCGGCGCTTTCCTTTTTGGGTCTGGGGGTTCAGCCGCCGACAGCCGAATGGGGGATGATGCTCAATGAAGCTAAAAATGTCATGACGACCAATCCCGGCCAGATGCTGGCACTGGGGATGGCCATTTTTCTGGTGGTGGCCGCCTTTAATTTTCTCGGCGACAGTATTCAGGAGGCCCTAAATCCCAAAATCAATAAGGGATTTAGTACAAAGCGATATTCTTTGCTTGATTCCCTGTTTGCCCGGAAAAAGGCGGTGACCCAATGAGGGTATTACTGGATGTAAAAAATCTCAGCGTTACCGATTTACGGGATCAGGATGAAATCATCCATGATGTCAGCTTTTCTGTGGTAGAAAACAGTTGTCTGGGGATTGTCGGTGAGAGTGGCAGTGGTAAATCGATGATTACCAGAGCCTTGCTGGGAATTACCAATCCCTGGCTCAAAAGTCAGGGCGCCGCTGTCTTTAAGTCTCAGGACAGCGAAAGGGATCTGTTGCAAGAGGATGAAAATACGATGCGAAAGATCCGCGGCAAACAGATCGCAATGATCCTTCAGGATGCCATGTCAGCCTTTGATCCGATTGCAAAAATCGGTGATCAGATGGCCGAAACCTTTGTCGAGAATAAAAATCTCACCAGGAAACAAAGCCTAACACTGGCCAAAGAAGCCCTCGGTCTGATGAATATTTATGATCCGGAACAGGTGGTTAAAAAATACCCCCATCAGCTCTCCGGAGGGATGCTGCAGCGGTGTATGATTGCCACTGCCCTAGCAATGGAACCCGATCTGATTATCGCAGATGAACCGACCACCGCCCTGGATTCGATTAATCAGGGACAGGTGGTGGAGGAGTTTAAAATGATCCGGCAAAAAATGGGAACCGCCCTGATCTTTATTTCGCATGATCTGGGGGTGGTTAAACATCTGTCGGATCGGCTGCTGGTGATGAAGGATGGGGCTGCGGTGGAATATGGCGATGCCGGTGATATTTTTAGAAATCCCCAGCATGCCTATACCAAATATCTCATTGACACCCGGCTGGAACTGACCGAGTCGTTTAAAAAGGCGATGAGAAAAGGAGACCACAATGGCTAAGCTGATAGAAATAAAGGATTTGGAAAAAAGTTATCTAAAGGTGGGGGTCAATTTTGGCGGCTCCCGGGTAAAGATTTTAAACGGGGTGAACATGACCATTGAAGCGGGGGCCTGCGTCGGGCTAATTGGTGAAAGTGGCAGCGGAAAAAGCACCCTGGCCCGGCTGATCATGGGTCTGGAGAAGCCGAATAAAGGCAGTATTTTATTTGAAGGATTACCGGCAAACCAATGGATTAAGAACAATAAGGGGAAAATGTCGGTAGTGTTCCAGGATTACACCGCTTCGGTAAATCCCCGCTATACCGCGGCGGAAGCGATTGCCGAACCCCTTTATGCCAGCGGTGAAGTTAATGATTTGGATCGGCACATTGAAAGACTGTTGGCAAAGGTGGGGTTGGAGCAAGCGGTTAAAAACCGTTACCCCCATGAACTTAGCGGCGGTCAGCTTCAGCGGGTGTGTATCGCCAGAGCGATTGCTACCAATCCCCGGTTTATTGTGCTGGATGAAGCAATCAGCTCTCTGGACGTTTCGGTGCAATCGCAGATCCTTAAATTACTTCATCAGTTGCGGGTCGAGATGAACATCACCTATCTCTTTGTTGCCCATGATCTGCAGGCAGTATCTCATCTGTGCAATAAGATACTTTTTTTGTATCAGGGAAAGATTGTCGAAGAGCTGCAAAGCGGCGAATTGGCGATGGCCAAGAACCAGTATGCCAGGGATTTACTGGCATCGGTGATTCCGTTTGAGGTGTGAAAATGAGGTATAAAAAAAGAGGCGTCTAAAATGACGTCTCATTGATTTTCTATTCCTTTTCTATTGAAGTCCCAGTCCATCAACAATCTCATCAATACCGGTGAGGATATAATTGGGGCGGTAGGGAAAATCATCAACGGTTTCCCGAGTGGACACACCACTGAGAACTAAGAAGGTGGTGAGGCCAGATTCGATACCAGCAATGATATCGGTGTCCATGCGATCGCCAATAATTAAGGCATCATCACTGTGAACACCCAGACGCTTGATCCCGGTACGCATCATTAGTGGGTTGGGTTTACCGATGTAATAGGCTTCCTTGCCGGTAGCCAGCTCAATCGGTGCCACAAAGGCTCGACAGGCAGGAACAATACCGTCTTCGGTGGGGCCAGTTAAATCTGAATTGGTGGCAATCAGTTTGGCACCTTTTTGAATCAGTTTTACGGCTTTTAGCACCGAGTCATAATTATAAGAACGGGTTTCGCCAAAAACGACATAATCCGGGTCCACATCATTCATCGTAATCTGGACGTCATAAAGAGCATTAACCAATCCTGCTTCACCAATCACATAGGCCGAACAGCCTGGCGATTGATCCTTTAAAAATTTTGCGGTTGCCAGAGCACTGGTGTAAAAATGGCTCTCATCAATTTCCAGACCCAACCGGGCCAGTTTTTCCTTTAGTTCAATGGGTGAACGTTCGCTGGAATTCGTCAGGAAGAGAAAATTTTTATCGGTAGCATAAAGCCAATCCACAAATTCCTTTACCCCTGGTAAAAGTCTGTTACCATGGTAAATTACACCATCCATATCACAGATGAAGCCCTTTTTATTTTTAATCAATTCTAATAATTCTTCGTTCATGTTTGTTCCTCCAATTAATTTTCAGTTATTTACATTATTATACCCCATTTAATCATGATTCATCTTAAAAATAAGGGCAATTTATGTAAAAAAATGTAAATAAATGTAAAAATTTGATATAAATCACGATTGGCAAAAATTTTTAGACTTCGCATAATTATTTACATGGGCAACTGTGATAAACTAAAAATATACTATTTCAGAAAGGCAAGGAACCCAAATGGATACAATCTTAAAAAACTATGATGATATGCGTGTGATGCGGATGATAAAAAAAGAACTGATCAGCTGTGAAGCCAATCTGGAAATGCTTCGAAAAGAATATGAGGAAAAGGATGATCAGCTTTTGGCATTGGGGATAAAAAAAGAAGTGACGAATCGCTTCGTTGATGAAGCGGAAGTCGGCGCTCTGACGGAGCGACTTGAAGCCTTAAAAAAAGAAATCCTGGAAATTGAAGAAGATAAGAGTAAAATGGCGTCTTTTAATGCCTACACCAGAAGTTAGGAGAACACCGCTTTAAACGGGGCTTGACTTTAGCGATGTGATGTAATAAAATCAGAATATTAAGAGTTTAATAGAAGTACAAAATGGGGTGCACCACCGAAAGGGTGTAATCGCGTTTTGTGCTTTTTTTGCGTTTAAAAACAGTGAAGGAGAAAAAAATGAGAGTTAATGGAAAAGAGATGAGCCTGGATAGCAATCAAAATCTGTTGCAGTTTTTAGTTGATAATCAGTTTGATGTCGCCACCCTGGCGGTGGCAAGAAACGGCGAAATCGTCCCGAAACCGACCTATGATGCGGTAATACTTTGTAATGAGGATACCCTGGAAGTGGTTCGCTTTGTGGGCGGGGGTTGAGCTAAACTAAGAAACGGAAAGATCGGTAACGACTGTAGAAACAATGGGGTTAGTGGCAATAAGGTCACAAAGGAGAAAAAAATGACAGGTCAATTAGTAATTGGTGGACACAACTTTAATTCCCGGTTTATTCTGGGTTCCGGCAAGTTTTCACTGGAAATTGTGAAGGCGGTGGTTGAGAATGGTGGCGCAGAAATGGTGACTCTGGCGCTGCGGCGGGCAAATCTGGGTGGCGAAGAAAATATTCTGGATTATATTCCCAGGCATATTACCCTGCTGCCCAATACCTCTGGGGCCAGAACGGCTGAAGAAGCGGTAAAAATCGCCCGGCTGGCCCGGGAAATTGATTGCGGGAATTTTGTCAAGGTGGAAGTTATTAGGGATTCCAAGTATTTGTTTCCTGATAACTATGAAACCATTAAAGCGACGGAGATCCTGGCGAGAGACGGCTTTGTGGTAATGCCCTATATGTACCCGGATTTAAATGTGGCACGGGATTTAGTCAGTGCCGGGGCGGCGGCAGTCATGCCTCTGGCTTCTCCCATTGGCAGCAACAAGGGCCTTTGCACCCGTGATTTTATCGAGATTCTAGTGAGTGAAATCGCAGTTCCAATTATTGTCGATGCCGGCATCGGGCGGCCATCTCAGGCTTGCGAAGCGATGGAAATGGGGGTCGATGCAGTGATGTGCAATACCGCGGTAGCAACGGCTAAAAATATTCCGCTGATGGCCAGAGCCTTTGGTCAGGCCATTGAATCAGGCCGAAATGCCTATCTGGCCGGGCTGGGCCGAGTCTTAACTCAGGGGGAAGCATCCAGTCCCTTAACGGGATTTTTGGAGGACTAAGATGGAAAAAAAACGAACAGATCCGATGGCATATCAACCGGGTATGGAGAGAATCACTTCGGAGATTCTGGATAAGGTCCTAAAAAATGTGGATAACTATGACTATTTAAAGGTTACATCCAGGGATGTAAAACAGGCGCTAAAAAAAGATCATTTATCAATAGAAGACTATGGAGCCTTATTATCACCAGCCGCGACACCTTATTTAGAAGAAATGGCAAAAAAAGCTATTCTTGAAACCAGAAAGCATTTTGGTAACAGCATCGGTCTGTTTACGCCGCTCTATATTGCCAATTATTGTGAAAATAACTGTGTATACTGTGGATTTAATTGCAAAAATAAAATCCGTCGGGGAAAGCTTAGCCTGGCTGAAATGGAAGAAGAATTAAAAGCCATTGCCAAAACGGGCTTAAAAGAAATTCTGATTTTAACGGGCGAATCCCGCCATCATTCCGGAGTTGACTATATTGGTGAAGGGATTAAGATGGCAACAAAATATTTTTCTACCGTGGGGATAGAAATTTATCCTCTGAATGTTGATGAGTATGCCGATCTAAAAAAATGCGGCGCCGATTTTGTCTCAGTCTATCAGGAAACCTATAATCTTGGCAAGTATGAACAGGTTCATTTAAGCGGTTCCAAGCGGGTCTTTCCCTATCGATTTGATGCCCAGGAGCGGGCTTTGATGGGGGGCATGCGCGGGGTCTCTTTTGGGGCGCTGCTGGGGTTGGATGATTTTAGAAAAGACGCCTTTGCGACCGGGTTGCATGCTGCTTTTATTGTGCAGAAATACCCCCATGCCGAAATCGGCTTTTCTACCCCACGGCTCAGACCCTTTATTAACAATGCCGACAACAATCCCAATGATGTTCATGAGCAACAACTGCTGCAGGTGATGTTGGCTTACCGCTTGCTGATGCCCTTTGCGGGGATCACGATTTCAACCCGGGAACGGGCCGGATTTCGTGATCATGTGATTGGGATGGTGGCGACAAAAATTTCCGCTGGCGTTCGTGTCGGGGTGGGCGGCCATGAAGAGGAAGAAAAAGGTGATGAACAGTTTGAAATTTCCGATCCCCGAAGCGTCAGCGAGGTTCATCAGATGATTTTAAATCGCGGGCTCCAGCCGGTTTATACCGACTATATTCGGGTATAAATCGATTAAATTGGCGGTTTTCTTTTTCCCCAAATATGATAGACTAAGAATAAGAAAAGGAAGGAGCCGAATATGCTCATTTGTATAACGAACCAGAAATTATGCACAGACGATTTTGAAAATCGCATCGATAAAATTGCCAGCGGGAAGCCTTATGCCATTATGCTAAGAGAAAAAGAATTAAGTGAAACAGATTATCAAGAACTGGCTATAAAAGTAAAAGAAATTTGTGAACGACACCAGGTAAACCTGATTATCAATCAGGATATTGCGACAGCACAGCGGTTAAATGTGGGCGCTGTTCAGGTATCCATTGATGAGATGAGAAGACATGGTGAAATGCTAAAAAAATTCGACCGGGTGGGGGTATCGGTTCACACAGTCGAACAGGCCCGCGAAGCGCAAGCATTGGGAGCCGATTATTTAATCGCCGGTCATATTTTTCCCACCGAGTGCAAGAAAAATCTGCCGGCGCGGGGACTCCGTTTTTTAAAAGAAGTATGCGATGGTGTCACCATCCCAGTTTTTGCTATCGGTGGCATTAGCGAAGTCAATTACAAAATCGCCTTGATGGCTGGCGCCAAAGGGGTTTGCATCATGAGCGAAGCGATGACCACCGATCATCCGGAAACCCTGGCTCAGCGATTTATCTTTTAATGAATTGTTTTTAATAACACCACCATAATTGAAGCGATCGGGTTTAAACAAAAAAGGGATATGGCTTAGCCATTATCCCTTTTTGATTTTTCCATAAAAGCTAGCAGTTCGTCCTCATCAAGCGGTTTGGCGTAGTAAAAGCCCTGGGCAATGTGACAATTGTTTTTGAGTAAAAAGTCAATTTGTTCTGGGGTTTCCACCCCTTCGGCAATGACCTGGAGATTGAAATTGCCGGCCAGTTCAATGATGACCTTGGCAATGGTGCCGTTGTCGTAATGGGGAATGCCTTTTATAAAGGAGCGGTCGATTTTAATCTTATCGACGGCAAATTTTTTCAAGTAACTCAAGGAGGAGTCGCCGGTTCCAAAATCGTCGATCGATATCTGAATCCCCATCGCATGGAACTGGCTAAGGATGGATTCACATTCATCCTCGTTATCCATGAGGATACCCTCGGTGATTTCCAGTTCCAGCAGTTCCGGCGGGAGGTTGGTTTTAG
Organism: Acetobacterium sp. KB-1; assembly: GCF_003260995.1. Taxonomy (NCBI): domain Bacteria; kingdom Bacillati; phylum Bacillota; class Clostridia; order Eubacteriales; family Eubacteriaceae; genus Acetobacterium; species Acetobacterium sp. KB-1. The sequence continues at coordinate 2,628,432 of NZ_CP030040.1, read as the reverse complement.
TCAGGATCGATTGGAGCAGATCGCCAATATAAGGTGACTTAAACTGAAGCATCGACAGGTTAACGGCAATCGGCGTTTGATAACCCAAGGTGGCCAGTTTTTTTCCAAATTCACAGGCGTTTTCCAGCACCCATTCGCCAAGCGGAATAATCAGATTTGATTCTTCGGCAATGGCAATAAAGCTTGCTGGGGGAACCATGCCATTGGCGCTGTTCCAGCGGATCAATGCCTCCAGGCCAACGATCTGATTGGTGGCCATATTCATCTGCGGCTGGTAGTGAAGCACAAACTCCTGGTTGCTCAGGGCATTGCGCAGTTTATTCTGGAGCTCGTATTTTTGAATCGAGAGGGTGTTAATTTCTTTGTCATAGAATTCAAAACGGCGGCCCTTATTAGCTTTTACGTTATTAAGGGCTGAAGCGGCCGTTTTTAACAGTTTGGGATAGTGGTTGGCATCATTGGGATAGAGACTGATACCCATGCTGACGTCAACAATGAGTTCTTCGTCATTGATGGCAATCTGTTTTTCCAAGGCCTTGCTTAAGCCCAGGATATATTCATACAAATTTTCATTGGAAGCAACATGCGCTTTCAGGATGCCAAACTCGTCATTGCCCAGACGGGCTAACACATCCTGATCACTGATTAAGGTTTTAAGACGATTGCCCAGAGCAATCAGGACCTTGTTGCCGAAATCAAAACCTTTGGCCTCATTGATGATTCTGAAATTATCGATATTGATCAGGATTAGGGCGTGATTGCCAACATTATCAGTGTCACCACTGATGAGATTTATTCCTGATTCATCCAGAAACACCTTATTGTTCAGTTTGGTCAGATTGTCAAAATATTTCAGATAGTAAATATCTTTTTCAATTTGTTTATGGGCTGTGAGATTGGTGATATTACCGATATAGTAATCATCCTCGCCATTTTTTACCTTACTGATGCGCAGGAAAAGAAAGAGGATCTCTTCTTTAGTCAGGCTATATTCGATTTCACCGGACCAGATCGGATTCATTTGCAGGCTGTCCACCAGTGGTGCATTGATAAGAATATTGTTCTCTGACAAGTTTAGAGTCGGGATTGCTTCTTCTGGAATACCGATAATTCTGGAAAAGGCCGCATTATTGTAGATGCAGAAAAACTCATTATTCAGGATAAAGATCCCTTCGTCGGTGCCGGACAGTAATTCCAGAATCATTTCCAACTGGGATTGAACGCCCTGACGTTTATCAATTTCTTTATTTAGGGCAATATTGTTGGTCTGGACCGCTTCGATATACTCCGTAATCCGGCGGCTCATCATCTTAAGACCTCAGGATAAAATGCCAATCTCATCCTCCCGGCGATATAAACTGTCCGGTAGATTGATTTCCTGATCACCCTGGCTGAAGGTTTCAACCGAGTCGGAAATGGTCACAATCGGTTCTGAAATAAGCCGGGTCATCTGTCTGATAAACAAAGCAATCAAAAAAAGCAGAAGCAGCGAAATAAAGAGCAAACTAACGATAAACTGATTCAGCGGGGCCAGGACTTCTGATCGGGGTATCACGGTTGCCACCGTCCAGTTGGAAGACCGGGTAGGAACGTAGGCAATGTATTTGGCATTGTTTCCCTGATGACATTCAATCACGCCGCTTTTTCCAGAGGTGATTTCGTCGACATAATTGTCAAGATAGGAAAAAGGTTTGGGGCCATCCGCAGAATAAAATTTGAGATCCTGAGGATGGTAAAAAATACTGCCATCTTTATTAATCTAAAGGGTATAGCCGTTCTGGCCGACCTTGTAAGTATCCATCAGCTTGGAAATATCGGAGACCTGTAAGTCAATACCCATGGCACCGATAACGTCGTTATTTTTAAGGATCGGGGTAGTGATGGACACGACCATTTCTTCAGTGACAATATCAATATAGGGATTAGTAACCGTCACACCCCGGGATGTTAAGGTTTCAATATACCAAAGTCGTTTATTCAGATCATAGTCGGGTCTCGGATCAAAATCGACGGTGGAAGAAATCACATCATTGGATTTTGTGACGCCGATATAAGCCAGAGAAATATTGGGGTCCGAGGCCTTAATTGCCAGAAGTTCCTGAGACACGACGTTAAACAGGGGATGCTGTCGTTTTTCTTCCCGGGTATTGAGCGCTTCGGTAATAGCCTGGTAATCCTGGTTGGTTTTCATCTGTTCCACGATGACAATATTCTTTTCAATGAATTTATCAATTTCAGTGGCAATCTGCAAAGCATCCTTAGATAGTTCCGTTTTGCTGTGATCCTCAAAAAAATTACTCAATAATTGGATGGAAATAATCCCATAGACAGCAAAGGCAACAATAATAAATCCGATAACAATTGTCCCGATCCGCCGGATCAGGCTTTTTTTAAACCACTGCACAGGTGCTCCATCCTCTCTCTGAAGGTTCAGTCAAATTTATAATGCTGAGTGTTCGCTCGTTTCATGCTCCTATTATAAACGAAAATGAGCTTAAAGAAAAATAATTTTTAAGGTATTGACAGAAATATAGCAATATGATACAGTTTATTCAATTAAATATGAAGTCTTCAGGGCAGGGATTGTTTCCCTACCGGTGGTATAGCCCACGAACCGCAAGGTATGATTCGGTGAAATTCCGAGGCCGACAGTTAAAGTCTGGATGAAAGAAGATAATAAAGTTTTGCATGTTGATAATCTTTGTTTATTTAGCTCTGAAATGGTAACCATTTCAGAGTTTTTTTTATACAACGATAAGTAAATCTGTAAACAAACCCTTTGCCCTGAATGATGATTCAGGGTATTTTTCTTTTTTGAGAAAGGAGAACGTGTGGAAAATCATCAAAAATATATGGATCTGGCTATCGACCTGGCCAAAAAAGGTCGCGGCCGGGTAAATCCCAATCCCCTGGTGGGAGCGGTGATTGTCAAGGATGGTGTAATTATCGGCAGCGGTTATCACGAACAATATGGCGGGCTTCATGCCGAACGCCAGGCCCTGGCGGTTTGTACCCAGTCGGCGGTCGGAGCAACCCTCTATGTGACCCTGGAACCCTGCTGTCATTATGGCAAAACCCCGCCATGCACTGAGGCGATCATTGAAAACAAGATCAGTCGGGTGGTTATTGGGTCTACCGATCCCAATCCGCAAGTCAGTGGCAAGGGGATTGAGATCCTCAGGCAGCAAGGGATCACGGTGATAACCGGAGTTAGGGAAACGGCCTGTCAGGAAATGAACGCCGTATTTTTCCACTACATCAAAAACAGAACCCCCTATGTATTAATGAAATATGCCATGACCCTGGATGGCAAAATTGCCACTTATACCGGGAAATCGAAGTGGATTACCGGGGAAGAGGCCAGGATAGCCGTCCATCAGACGAGAAATGAAGTTGCCGGAATTATGGTCGGGATCAATACCATTTTAAAAGATGATCCCCAGCTGAGCTGCCGGATTGATGGCGGCAGAAACCCCAGCCGGATTATTTGCGATACCCATTTGCGCACCCCGCTGTCATCCCGGGTAGTAAAATCGGCCGATAAAATACCGACCTATCTGGCCACCTGTTCGCGGGATCAAAAAAAAATAAAACGGTTTGAAATCATGGGCTGTAACATTTTAACTGTTTCAAGAGAAGGCGATCATCTGGGCCTCAATGAGTTGATGCGAAAATTGGGCGCAGCGGGGATCGACAGCATTTTGCTAGAAGGTGGGGGCACCCTGAATTTTAGTGCCTTAAAAAGTGGCATCGTCAAAAAACTCCAGGTTTATTTGGCCCCTAAAATATTTGGCGGCGTCACTGCCAAAACCCCGGTGGAAGGCCTGGGGCTGGCAGATCCAGAGGAGGCCTTTCAATTTACAGACAGAAAAATAAAAATTTTCGGGGAAGATATTTGCCTCGAATATATAAAGAGGTAAGGACATGTTTACAGGAATTATCGAAGAAGTTGGCAAAATTACTGCTGTAGTTAAGGGTCAACGATCGTCCCAATTATGGGTTCAGGGTGAGCTCATCATGGACGATTTAAAACTGGGCGACAGCGTGGCGGTGAATGGGGTTTGTCTGACGGTATCCCAGCTCCGTGGAAATAAGTGGATGGCCGACGTCATGAGCGAAACCCTAAACCGCAGCAACTTGGGCGATTTAAAAGGAGGCTCGGCTGTCAATCTGGAACGGGCGATGTCGGCCAATGGCCGTTTCGGGGGACATATGGTGGCCGGCCATATTGACGGAACAGGTCACATTGTAGATATTACCACTGATGATAATGCGGTGATCTTTGAGATTGCGGCATCGCCGAAAATACGGCGCTACATCATCGAAAAAGGTTCAATTGCTATTGATGGCATCAGCTTAACGGTTATCGAAATAACCGTAGGCAGCTTTAAGGTATCGATCATTCCCCATACGGTTAAGCACACGATCCTGGGAATAAAAAAAGCTGGCGATCCGGTCAATCTGGAAAACGACCTGGTCGGCAAATATATCGAAAGCCTGTTGTTAAGTCCACCTTCAAAAATAGATTGCAGCCAGGAAAAATCCAGTGGTTTGACCTTTGATTTTCTGACTGAGGCCGGGTTCTAAAACTAATAAAATTAAGAGAGGGTACTATGTTTAAATTTAACACGATTGAAGAAGCACTAGAAGATTTACGAGCGGGCAAGATTATCATCGTTACCGACGATGACGACCGGGAGAATGAAGGCGACTTTGTCTGTGCGGCTGAATTTGCCACGACCGAAAACGTCAACTTTATGGCCGTTTATGGAAAAGGGCTGATTTGTATGCCGATGAGCGAAAAACTGGTGCAAAAATTAGCCGTTCCCCAAATGGTGATGGAGAATACCGATAACCACGGTACCGCCTTCACCGTGTCAATTGACCATGTCGATACCACCACCGGTATTTCCGCGGCAGAACGTTCCGTCACCGCCATCAAGTGTGTTGATGAGAATGCCAGACCGGAAGATTTTAGGCGGCCCGGACATATGTTTCCACTGGTGGCCCGGGAAAACGGGGTTCTGGAGCGAAATGGCCATACTGAGGCGACGGTCGATCTGGTCAAACTGGCCGGGCTGAAAGAATGTGGCCTGTGCTGCGAAATTATGCGAGACGACGGCACCATGATGCGCACCCCGGAGCTGATCGCGTTTGCCCAGACCCATCAGATGAAATTCATCACCATTAAGGATTTGCAGAACTATCGCAAACAAAATGAAAAACTGGTGGAACGGGTGACGGTCACCAAAATGCCCACCAAATACGGTGAGTTTATCGCCTATGGCTATGTCAATAAGTTAAACGGCGAGCATCATGTGGCCCTGGTAAAGGGCGATGTAAGCGGCGAAAGTCCGGTATTGTGTCGGGTCCATTCCGAATGTTTAACCGGCGACGCTTTTGGTTCGATCCGTTGTGATTGCGGCGATCAGTTTGGCGCGGCGATGACCGCCATTGAAAAAGAAGGCCGGGGCGTGCTGCTTTACATGCGTCAGGAGGGCCGGGGGATTGGTCTGATCAACAAATTAAAAGCTTATGCCCTTCAGGATCTGGGCATGGATACGGTTCAGGCTAATATTGAACTGGGATTTCCGGAAGACCTGCGGGAATATTATATCGGCGCTCAGATTTTAAGCGATTTGGGCATAAAAAAGCTGCGGCTGCTAACCAATAATCCTAAAAAAATGGACGGTTTGTCAGAATTTGGGCTGGAAATGGTCGAGCGGGTTCCCATCCAAATGGAAGCATCCAGCCACGACCTGTTTTATTTAAAAACCAAACAGGAAAAAATGGGCCATATTTTAAATTATAACTAAAACCTAGTGATAAACTGCCGTACCGACCAATTGTTAATCTGTTGTTTGCTGCAGACTCGGACAGGCTTGGGCCGTGTCCGCTCTGATGCAAACAACATGATGTAACAATTGTCGGTACTAGGTTATCGTTTTGAAAGTTAGATAACAAAAATTATTATAGAGGAGAATATAATGAATGTATATGAAGGTAAGTTAGTATCAAAGGGAATTAAAGTGGGGATTGTGGTGGCGCGGTTTAATGAGTTTATTGGTTCTAAGTTGTTGGGCGGAGCCATTGATGGCTTGAAGCGTCACGATGTGAAGGAAGAAGACATCGATGTGGCTTGGGTACCGGGAGCCTTTGAGATTCCCCTGATTGCAGCCAAAATGGCTAAGTCAAAAAAGTATGATGCCGTTATTTGTCTGGGGGCAGTAATCCGCGGTTCCACTACCCACTATGACTATGTCTGCAGCGAGGTGTCAAAGGGCGTGGCCCATGTTTCGTTGCAGTCAGAAATCCCGGTGATCTTCGGGGTGCTGACCACTGAAAACATTGAACAGGCCATAGAGCGGGCCGGAACCAAGGCTGGCAATAAGGGCTATGATTGTGCCCTGACAGCCATTGAAATGGTTAATCTGATTAACGAAATAGCAAATTAAAAAAGAAGGGGCAGGAAAATTCTGCCCCCCCTTTTTAGATAAGTTTTAAATGAGTTCATCCAGGCTGACGACGCCGTTTTGAAGTGCTAATTCTTTAAGATCTTCATATTGTCCAGCCATGCTGGTAAAGAAGTAGGGGTTCACATAGAAGATACCAAGAATACCAAAGGTAAATCCGTTAAGGATAAACCATCCCAGGAAGCTGAGTGACATCACAAAAATATCGCCCTTATGCCCCTCGGTCATTCGCATCGAAATTTTAACGGCCTCAGTAGCCGGTACATTGGGGTATTCGGCCAAAATATAAGGTGTAAAACTATAAGCGAGGGACTTTATAATACCGGGTATAACAAAAAGCAAAGACCAGAGAAAAACAAATAATTCCATCCAGAGCATGCCACCAAGTTTCCGTCCAAAATCAGAGAAACCGGTTTTAAACATGTCTTCAAGGGTTGGAGCGGGGAGTTCGCCGCGGTAAATCCAAAGTGAAAAAAACTGTAGACCGACCATCATGGGCCCCCAGATAATCAGACCACCTAATCCTCCAATAAAGGAAGTGATGGCGGAAGCCGCACCAATAACAACCAATGCCAATATGGTTGCGCCAACACAGATCCAGTAATTCTCAGAAAAGTTCTGCTTGGCGATGGCTTTAATTTCTTGTCTCGTTTTCATAAAATCTCCTTTAATATTTATTTTATATAAACAATAAAAATGCGAACAAAAATTATTAAGGCACCTTTATTGGAATTTAAATATCAGGATTCCCAGGTAACGAAATAAACGCCGTCCGCTCTTTTTTGACCCTTACCGAGTTCAGCGTGTCTTAAAACGCTGAGATCAGCACTGACTTCTTCGGCTGTCAGACCAAATTTTTCGACAAACTGGGGAATGGTGACCCCGTTGTTGGCAACGATGTATTCATAAAATTCTTTTTGACGGGGGGTCAGGCCCTGGGTTCCGGTGTGGCCGGATCGTTGTCGATCAAGTTTGGCACTGAGAACGGCACTGGGATCGCAGGTTTGAACCAGTTTATGCTGACCTAAGGCGCAGTCATCACAAAAAATCTTACCTTTTACTTCGTAGATATCATCCTCTTTAAGTTCAATTCCGCAGGAAAAACATTTTTGCATAAGAAACTCCTTTATCCATAAAATTTGATTTCAGCTTAAGAAAATTTTGGTATTCTCTTAAGAATCTTTGTATATAATATCACGATTTACGAGAAGAAGAAAGTGAAAGTTGAGTGATCTAGTAGTGAAACAAGATATTATCAAACCCGGACGTTATCGACATTATAAGGGCAATGAATATGAAGTCATCGGAGTTGGAACCCATAGTGAAACATTAGAAACCCTGGTGATTTACCGGCCCTTGTATGGGGAAGGTGGACTTTGGGTTCGGCCAGTCACGATGTGGGACGAAATCATTGAAAAAGATGGCGTCATCATGAAACGTTTTGAATACATTGGAGAGGCATCATTAAAAAAAGATGAACGATAAACTAAAAGTTAAAGACCTGTTAAACGACCTGAAAGGGTTGCTACAAATCGATTCGACCAATGCCGATGCCGGACCTGTTATACCAGAGGCACCCCTAGGCATTGGCATTAACGCGGCAATCAACTATGTGTTAAATCTGGGCGAGCGCTTTGGCTTTAAAACCAAAAACTGTGACGGCTATTGCGGTTACATCGAAATGGGTCAGGGTGAAGAAATGATTGGCATTCTGACCCATGTGGACACGGTGCCGGTGGGGGATGGCTGGTCCGTTAATCCCTTTGATCTGACCATTGACGGCGATAAGGCCTATGGCCGGGGAACCATTGACAATAAGGGCCCCACCCTGGTGGCGCTTTATGCCATGAAGGCTTTGGCAGATAGTGGAGCACTTTTGAATAAACGGGTTCGTCTGATAATCGGTGGTGATGAAGAAGGTGAACAGTGGCATTGTATGAACCGCTATAAGGCCACCGAAGAAGCGCCGACTTATGCTTTTTCACCGGATTCCGGGTACCCGGCCATCTTTGCTGAAAAAGGCATTCTGAATGTCTGTATCAAAAAAAATCTGGAGCCCACCACTTACAACCTGGGCTTTTTTAGCGGTAATCAGATCAACACCGTTCCCGATTATGCCAAGGCCATTGTCAGTGATGCCGTTTATGAAAGCATCGGTAAGCCAGCTCATGCATCTCAGCCCCATGAGGGGGTTAATGCGATGTTTTTATTGGCCAGTGAGTTAAGAGTGCTGGGGTTGGAGCACCCCTTTCTGGATCTTATCGACATCGCCACCTCCGAAGGACTGAATATCGATTTTGAAGATGAAATTTCCGGGAAACTCACCATCAATCCATCGATTGCCAAGGTTAATCAGGACAAGGCGGTGCTAAAGTGCGATATCCGTTATCCGGTCACCATGAAGGGAGCGGACATCCGGGACCACATTGAAAGAGCCGTTACCCCTCTGGGTTTTACCGTTAACATCAATTATGATCTGCCACCGCTCCATATTGAGAAAGAAAGTTATCTCATTGATGCGCTTCAAAAAATTTATGAAGACTATACCGGCGATACCACCGGTCCCAAGGTCATCGGCGGGGGAACTTACGCCCGGGCCTTTGATAATGCCGTGGCCTTTGGGGGACGATTCCCCGAGGAACCCAACACCTGTCATCAGACCGATGAGTACTGGAGTATTAAAAGCATGAAGAAGAATTTTGATATTATCACCAAAGCGCTGGAAAGTCTGGTACAATAATAGCAGGGTGGCCATGCGGTAACCCTAAATCGTAGCGATAGAAATGGGGAAAAAGATGACCATTCATTTTGATAAACAAGCAGTCTTAGAGGCCTTGCGAGGCCTGTTACAAATAAAGTCGGTGAACGCCAACGCTGGAGCGACCACTTCAGAAGCGCCCTTGGGAACTGGGATCAATGCGGCCATTAATTACGTTCTGGAGTTAGGTAAAAGTTTCGGTTTGACCACTAAAAACTGTGATGGCTATTGCGGTTACGTGGAATTTGGCGAAGGGCCAGAAATGGTGGCGGCCATCACACATGTTGATACGGTCGAAGTGGGTGACGACTGGACCGTGCTGCCCTTTGACTTAACCATTGATGGCGATAAAATTTATGGCCGGGGGGTGCTGGACGATAAAGGACCTACCATTGTCTCTCTGTTTGCCTTAAAAGCCCTGAAAGAGGCCAAGGTACCGATTAATAAACGGATTCGCCTGATTATTGGCGGTGATGAAGAAGGCGGCAACTGGGCCTGTATGAAACGCTACAAAGAAACTGAAGAGATCCCCACCTACGCCTTTTCGCCGGATTCCGGTTTCCCGGTTATTTTTGCGGAAAAGGGCATCATGAATGTGATTCTTAAAAAAGAATTGGATAATGGCACACCCGTACTAAACTTAAGTAGTGGTAAACAGATCAATTCGGTTCCGGATTATGCTAAAGCGACTTACAACGGCCAGACCTACGAAGCCAGGGGCAAATCCGCCCATGCTTCTGAGCCACAAAAGGGTGACAACGCTCTGATAAAACTGGCAGACGAATTACGGGCGGCGGGTATAAAGCATCCGATTCTGGAGCTGCTTAAGCGGGCGACCCCGGCAGGTTTTGGGATTAACCTTTCTGATGCGGTATCCGGGGATCTGACCCTTAATCCGGCTATCGCCTTTGTAGATGAGAATATCGCCGTGCTTCGATGTGATATCCGCTACCCGGTGACCATAAAGAGCAGCGAGCTCTGTAAAACCATCCTGAAAGCCATCGAAGAGCTGGGCTTTTCTCTGGAAATGGATCATGAAACCCTACCTCTGCATGTCGATCAGGAAAGTTTTCTGGTCACATCGCTGCAAAAAGTATATGCCGACTACACTGGCGATACCAGCGGTCCGATTGTCTCGGGCGGCGGAACCTATGCTCGGGCCTTTGATAACGCCGTGGCCTTTGGCGGCGTTTTTCCCGGTGAAACCAACACCTGTCATCAGACCGATGAGTCCTGGAGCATTGACAGCATGGCGAAGAACTTTGATATTATTGTGAAGGCTTTGGAAGTGCTGGCGCAATAGAAGTAAGTCTAATTCCTAAAAGAGAATCGCGGGAATCAGATGACTCAAAAAAACAATATTGATTGTTGTGATAAAGGATAAAGTGAAGCGATGATATGATTATCTAAATTCACTTTTATTAAAATAATGATTGACAAATCGATTTCACTGGAATAACATATCTACAGGTATATACTGCCAAAAATAAAAATAGTGAAAGACTTGTCTGAAAACTTATTTTAAAATTTAATCAATTAATTTAGCCATGAAGGTTGAGTGTTCTATCGTAGATAGAAATCAATTTTCGTGGCTTTGTTTTTTTTGAAAGGGGTTAAAAATGGAAGTAGTTGGAGTAATAAAAAAAATTGAAGCGTACTGGGACAAGCGTTCTGATTCGTTTGATGCTGATCATGATACGGAGGATTTGCAGGCATGGATGGAGGCGCTTAACAATCTTTTAGGGACGAATCAGAACAAAAATGTTCTGGATCTGGGAACCGGAACCGGATTTCTGGCAAATATGACGGCAAAGCTGGGTCATTCAACCATCGGGATTGATATATCAAGAGAGATGATGAATTATGCAGTTAAGCATGCAAAAACAGCAGCGTCGGATGCTGTTTTTATGGAAGGGAGCGTTTTAGAGCTGCCCTTTATGAACGAAACCATTGATTTTATTATCAATTCCCGGCTGATCTGGACACTGGTTGAACCGGATCTGGCAATCAGAGAATGGCTGCGAATTTTGAAACCAGGGGGAAAAATTATGTGTTTTAACCGGATGAAGGAGGGCGTTGGACTAAATATTGGCAAGGTTAATATTTATGAAGATGAAGAAGTGGATAACCATCTGGTAGTAAAGAGCGCTCGCATGGAAGAACTGAAAGAGCTTTTGGAAAGAAACGGTCTTGTTGAAGTGCAGATACAGAAGTTACCGGGTTTGACCCGTCCGGGATATGATTATGATCCATGGTTTGTTCTGATGGGAACAAAGGTATCAGAAACGGGTGTGCTGATTTCATGAAGGACGCAATTAAATCCATAAGTGGGGAGTGTGAGGATTGAACAGCAAATCGATATTAATTGAGAAAATAGTCAAACGAACCTTATGGTTTTTGCTTTCGATGCTGCTTTTATCAATTGTGGTTTTCTACTTTGCCCGTCTGGCTCCAGGTGATCCGCTACAATCATATTATGGCGATGCAGTCGAGTCGATGACATCCTCTGAACTGGATGCTGCAAGAGAACGATTGGGATTGGATGGTTCCATCGCACTCCAATATGTTAAATGGATCAGCAATGCTGTGCAAGGTGATTTTGGGATGTCGTTAAAATACAAAATGCCAGCATTGGCTGTGATTGCCCCGTTAATCGGAAATACCCTGATTCTGGGGGGCACTGCCTATATCCTGGTATTTGTGCTGGCAACGATTTTGGCATTATTTTGTGCTATGCATGAAGACACCTGGATTGACCGGATTATCTGTAAGGTGGGAACGGCGGCTTATTATATCCCGTCATTCTGGCTGGGAGTTGTATTGGTATTGATTTTTAGCATCAATCTGGGATGGCTTCCCAGTAGTGGCGCTTATGATATTGGTAAATCGGACGATCTTTTTAACCGCATCCAGCATATGATTTTGCCCCTAACAGTAATGATACTTAGTCATCTCTGGTATTACGCCTATATGATCCGAAACAAATTGCTGGATGAAATCCGAAAAGAATATGTGCTGCTGGCTAAATCAAAAGGATGTACGAAGTCGGAGATCGTTTTGAAACACTGTTTTCGAAATGTGGCACCAACCATTGTCAGCATTATGGCGATTTCCATTCCCCATGTTCTCAGTGGGACCTTTATTGCCGAAGCCGTGTTTAATTATCCGGGGATTGGAGCGCTGTCGGTTACCAGTGCCAAGTATCATGATTACAATTTACTGATGTTAATTGTTCTCATTACCGGCATTATGGTTGTTTCCAGCAGTATTATTGCCCAGTTTATCAATGAAGCCATCGATCCCAGAATGAAATTAACGGAGGTGAGCACATGGCAGGAAACGCCACAGACCCCTTTGTCCTAGTCGGGACGAATTACAAAACATACGAATCGGCAGAGAAAAGGATTTCCTTCTGGCAACGGATAAAAGGGATGCCGATCCTGTCAATGGTTATTCTTGGGATTATCATTCTGGGCTGTGTTTTTGCGGAACAGGTTTATAATCATGATCCGACCGGTTTTTATCTACAAAATCTTAATCAACCGCCAAACTCAGAATTTTATTTTGGCACCGATTCCCTGGGAAGAGATATCTATTCGATGATCTGGTATGGCGGTCGGGTATCCATTCTGATCGGTTTATTGGGGATGGCGATTATTACCGTGATTGGTGTTATCTATGGCTGTGTCAGCGGAACCGCTAATTCCCGGGTTGATTCAATCATGATGCGAATTCCCGAGCTGATCAACAGTATTCCCAACCTACTGTTGATTTTATTGCTGACATCGGTCATGGGAACCCAGAATATTGTCAAAATATCATTTGTCATTGGGGTGACCGGATGGTGTGGTCTGGCAAGAATTGTCCGGAGCGAAGTCAGACAGATCCGCAGTAGTGAGTATGTCCTGGCGGCGCAATGTATGGGGAGTGGCTTTTTTCATATTATGATAAAACACCTGATTCCCAATTTTATCTCCACCATTATGTTTGTGGTCGTCTCCAGTATTGGACTCAGCATCTCCATGGAATCCACGCTCAGCTTTCTGGGTTTGGGGTTGCCCGTTGATGTCGTTTCCTGGGGCAGTATGCTGTCTCTGGCAAATAAGGCGTTGCTGTCAAATTCATGGTGGGTCATTATCTTTCCAGGCGTATTTCTGATTACCACCCTGGTGTGTGTTACCAATATTGCATATTATTTTAGAAAAGAAACAAATAAACGAGAAAGTTATCTCTGATTTTTGAGATAGCGTTTAGATAATTTTAGAGGAGAAAAGTTTATGAGGGTAAAGAAAAAGATTGTTAAATTATTGGCAGGGGTACTTTGTTTAAGCACCATGGTAAGTTTTACCGGTTGCTCGTCAGCATCGGCTGATAAAAAATCATCGACTGGGTCGGATTTGTCAAATACCCTGGTATACGCTGGGGAAACCGCAGATTCCATTAACCCGATTATTAATGAGGGCAGTGAATTGGTTGGGATCATTTTCTCAGGTTTGATGAAGTATGATGCATCAGGCAAGCCAATCATCGATTTGGCTGAAAGTTATACCTATGATGAGGGTTCATTAACATATACCTTTAAATTGCGGAAAGGGGTGAAATGGCATGATGGCCAACCGTTAACAGCACAGGATGTCGTTTTCACCTACGATAAGCTGACAAAAGATACCACCTTATCGGCCAGTGTATTAAGTAACTATACCGACATTACCAGCGTGACGGCAATTGATGACAACACCGTGGTGATTACGCTTTCCCAATTCAACGCCGCCATGCTGGATAATTTTACCATTGGAATTGCGCCGAAACATTTATTGGATGGTCAGGATTTGACCACCGCATCCTTTAATCAGGCGCCTGTGGGAACCGGTCGCTATAAATTTGTCGAGTGGGATAAAACTGGGGGAACCATCACCCTGGAAAAGAATGCCGATTATTACGATAAGGTGCCAAATATCGATCGGGTGGTTTATAAAACCGTTGCGGTAGAAAATACTAAAGCATTGATGCTTGAATCCGGTGAAGCCGATCTAGCCTGGCTGAACGCAAACTATGCAGAAAAATTCCGAGGCAAAGATGGTTATCAAAATATTGATTTTACAACCGCCGACTATCGGGCGATTTCAGTGGATAACCGAACCGATTTCTGGATAAAAAACAAGGATTCTGTTGGGGTTCTCAACGATGCAATTGATAAAGAGTCCGTGGTTAAGAGTGTGCTCAATAATCAGGGAAGCTCTGCATACAGCCCGATTCAGTTAAATGCCTTTGGTGGAAATACTGCCGCTGATATTTATACATTTGATCTGAATAAATTTGCCCAGGAAATGCAGGCATTAGGCTGGACAAAAGGCGCTGATGGCATTTATGAACGAAATGGGGAAAGATTCCATTTTACCATTCAAGTTCGGGATTATGAAGAAGAACGAATTGACATTGCCAACATTGTTTCAAAACAGCTAAAAGAAGCCGGTGTGGATATGGAAATTGTTCTGGTTACAAAATTTGACTGGAAATCTGGATACAATGGATTCTTATCAGGCTACGCTGTTGAATTTGATCCAGATGCACTTTATGCCCAATTTACCACCGCTGGTAGTTCCAACACCATGAAATACTCAAACCCTGTCGTGGACGATTTATTGACAAAGGCCAGACATGAGAAAGATGTCGCGGCCAGAAAAGATTTATATGGCCAATTTGAAGTAGCGTTCGCAAAACAACCGGCCTCAGTACTGATTGCCTATCTGGATGGAAATTATGTCAGTATCAGTGGACTTGAAGGGCTCAATACCGATCGCGTTCTTGGTCATCATGCCGTTGGTGTGATGTGGAATATTGAAGATTGGACGCTTAACAAATAATAAGCGCAGAAGTAAAAGGCTGTAAGGCATTCTTTGTTTGCCGGATGTTTAGTTGAGCATCCGGCATCTATCGATAGAATAGGAGGGCAATAGATGGAGGAACCGATTTTACAATTGAAAAATTTATCAGTGAGTTTTGATACGAAAAATGGTGAGGTTGAAGCGGTTAGAGATGTCAGTCTGACACTGAAAAAAGGCGAAATATTAGCCATTGTTGGAGAATCCGGCTGTGGAAAAACGGTGATGAGCCAAGCCGTTCTAAAACTGCTACCGAAAACATCCAGAATCAAACAAGGGCAAATCATTGTCGAAGGCGAAGACATTACCGACTATAAGGAAAAGGAAATGAGAAAACTGCGAGGTGGTGTTATGTCGATGGTTTTTCAGGATCCAATGACCACCCTCAACCCGACAATTCCGATTGGTAAGCAGATAACAGAGGCTATTGTTAAACACAATAAAGTCAGTAAGGAAGAGGCAAAAAAACGGGGAATCGAAATGCTCAATTTGGTGGGGATTAACAGAGAGGAAGAGATGTTTTCGTTGCAGCCACACTTTTTTTCTGGCGGAATGAGACAGCGTTGTGTACTGGCAATCGCCTTGGCATCAAATCCCCAAATTCTGTTTGCCGATGAAGCAACCACTGCGCTTGACGTAACGGTTCAGGCAAAAATATTAGATTTACTGTTAGATATCCGTAATAAAACCGGGATTTCTATTGTATTTATTTCGCATGATCTGGGCGTTGTTGCCAGAATTGCCGATCGCGTGGCAGTAATGTACGCCGGAAAAATTGTGGAGATTGGAACCGCAGAAGATATATTTTATAACCCCAGACATCCCTATGTATGGGGACTGATGTCGGCTTTGCCGGCACTGACTAAGGCGGGTGATTCGTTGGCCACCATTCCCGGAACCCCACCGATTATGCTAAATCCACCCCCAGGCGATGCGTTTGCGATACGAAATCGATATGCTCTCGCCATTGATTATGAAGAAATGCCCCCGATGTATGAAGTCTCACCCACCCATTATGTGGCGACATGGTTGATGGATGAAAAAGCACCCAAAATTAAACCACCAATTTCATTGAAAAGGATGGAAAAAGAATGATGAACTCAGAGTCGATTTTAAGTGTTTCAAATCTGCAGCAGCATTTTCAGATCAATAAAGATTTAACAATTAAAGCCGTCAATGGCGTCGATTTTGAGGTAAAAAAAGGCGAAGTGGTTGGTTTAGTTGGTGAAACGGGATCGGGTAAATCGACAGTTGCCCGAACCATCATGGGTATTTATCCGGCAACAGCGGGCGAAGTCTATTTTAAAGGAAATCTGATTTCGGACAAGGGGGTGTATCGAAAAAACAAAGGCGATATTAACAAAAATATGCAGATTATCTTTCAGGATTCAGCAGCAGCACTTAACCCCAGAATGACAATTGAAGAAATTATAACGGAACCAATTGTTGTAAATAAATTGCTGCAAGACAAAAATAAAATTCAGGAAAAATTGGACACCCTTTTAATGGAAGTGGGACTAGATCACACCTTTAAAAAGAAATACCCAACCGAAATATCGGGTGGTCAGCGCCAGCGTGTTGCGATTGCCCGGTGTTTGAGCACAAGTCCGGATTTAATCATTGCTGACGAACCGATTGCATCACTGGATGTTTCCATACAGGCTCAAATAATCACCTTATTTCAGCGGTTGCAACGGGAGCATGGGTTTTCGTTTCTTTTGATAGCCCATGATCTTTCAATAATTAAATTTATCTGTGACAAGGTAGCAGTGATGCTCCATGGAAAGATTATGGAAATTGGACCAACAGAAGAAATTTTCACAAGACCGGCCCATCCCTATACGCAGTCCTTATTATCAGCAGTACCGGTGCCAGATCCACTTTATGAACGAAATAAAATATTAATTGATTATGATGAAAGAAGTGCGATAGAAGAAGCCGAAATGGTGGAGTTATCACCAAAACACCGTGTTTTTAATAATTTCCCCAGCCTGGTACTTCAAAAATTATATTAACCGACTGGGGTCAGTTTCAAAATCGATTATCGGCCATTATTTTTAATGGCGATAATCTTTTTTTAGTTAGAGTTCGAACAGCACTAAAAAATCTCGTCAAAGCAGTTATGATTTGGGAAAAAATCTAGAAAACACGGGCTTTTTTGATTCGTGAAGCTGATTCGTGGTATATATAAAAAATAGCAGTTAAAATCCTGTCTTGAAACCCGAGGGAAAATCAAAGACAGGATTTTATTTTTTAAAAGCATTTTTGTGTTTTGAGAGGTTTTCTGTTCTTGAGGACGTACTAAGATAATGTGAGGGTGAAGAATGATGGAGAAACAAACAATAAGTATGGTGATTCCCTGTTATTGTGAAGAAGAGGTCATTCCCCTTTTTTATGATACGCTGGTGAATGGGGTTATCACTCAGATGCCCACAGTAGATTTTGAGATTCTGTTTATTGATGATGGTTCGAAAGATAAAACCCTGCCGATTATAAAAAAGCTTAGTGAAAAGGATTGTCGCGTAAAATATGTATCTTTTTCCCGGAATTTTGGTAAAGAAGCGGCTATTTATGCTGGGTTAAGTTATGCCTCCGGGGATTATGTCGGAATTATGGACGTTGATTTGCAGGATCCACCAGCCTTAATCATGCCCATGTATGAGGCTCTAATTAATGAGGATGTTGACTGTGTGGCAGCCTGTCGGGCAAGCCGCGCCAAAGAATCCCGTATTCGTTCGTTTTTTGCCAAACGCTTTTACAAACTGATCAATCGGATGACGGGCATGGAAATTGTCGAAGGGGCACGAGATTTTAGACTGATGAAGCGTTTTGTGGTCGAAGCTGTTCTGGCGATCGGTGAGTATAATCGCTTTTCAAAGGGAATTTTTGAGTGGGTTGGTTTCAAGACAAAATGGCTGCCTTATCAGGATGTTGAGCGGGTGGCCGGAAAAACCAAGTGGTCTTTCTGGGAATTATGCCTATATTCAGTGGAAGGGATCATCGGTTTTTCAACCGCACCGTTGGCCTTTGCATCAGCCACCGGCCTACTTTTTTGTATGCTATCGTTTGTGGCCATTGTGGTGATCATTATTCGGGAAATATTATGGCATGGTTCCGCCTATGGGTGGGCTTCGCTGGTGTGTTTGATTTTTCTGATCAGTGGGATTCAGTTATTCAGCATCGGGATTTTGGGTCAATACCTGGCCAAAACGTATTTAGAAACGAAAAAACGGCCTATTTTTATTGTCAAGGAACGCAATTAAATGAAGATAGATAAAAATTCGCTTCTGGACTATGGCATTCTAGTTTTAATGGCCGTTCTTTTTCTACTGGTGTTTGCTTATGGAACCAGCCCCCTCTTTATTGATAATTATGGCATCTCAGACTCGGCGATATTCTTACTGATTGGCAAGGGCATCACCGCTGGCTACATTCCCTATGTGGATTTATTTGATCATAAGGGGCCGGTGATGTTTTTTATCGAGGCCTTGGGCTGGTCGATATGGCCTAATCGTTTTGGTAACTTTTTGGTGCAATGGTTTTTTATGGGTGTCAATCTGATTTTGATTTTTAGAATGGGGCGATTGTTTTTAGCAAAAAAGTGGTGTTGGATTCCGGTTGTTTTCTTTTTGCTGATTCTGGCCGCCACCTTTGAAGGGGGAAACTTAACCGAGGAATATAGTTTACCGTTATTATTTCTGCCGCTATACCTGGCCACAAAATATTTTAAGTTAGAACCCCTGGGAAAAGCCAAGCATCCACCAATCTATGCGCTGGTGTATGGGATCTGCTTTACGTTAATCCTCTTTATTCGCTTAAATAATAGCGTATTTATTGGTGCGATCGTCTTAGTCGTGATGATCCAATTGCTGGTGAATCAGTCGTTTCGCAATTTTTTTGATAATGCCCTGACATTTCTTAGCGGTTCGTTTTTTGTCTGTTCGTTAGTCGCCATTTATTTTTTAGCGAATCATGCTTTTGGCGATATGATTTATGGAACCTTTCTGTTTAATCTCAAATATGCTGGGGGGATGTCAGGGATATCAACACCAGAGGAATTTGTAAAATTTGGTTACGCCATTACTCCGGTGATTTTTTCCTTTAGTGTGGGGATATACTATTTGCTGAAAAAAGTTAGCAAAGAAATTGCCTGGTTATTGATCACCGGTTCGTTGATCACCTTTTTTTCACTGCTGCTGGGCGGGGTTTTCTACCATTATTTTATCTTAACGGCCCCGTGCTTTGTTTTGGCCATTATTTTACTGATTGAGCTCTATCTAAAAGATGGGAAAATGCTGATCCAGGAAAACTATCGCGTGATGCTTGTCGGGGTATTGGCGCTGCTGCTGATAACGGTGGGCAGCTACCTGAACTTTGCAGATCAGACGGTGTGGGAAATGATTGAAGAACAACCGAATAACAGCTATTATGAAGACGCCATGACGATTAAAAATTTAATCCCGGCTGACGATTTAGACAGCGTTTTAGGTTATTCGGTTCCCGCCGGATGGTTTCTAAAGGCGGATATCACACCCTGTTATAAATATTTTACGATGCAGGAATGGTGGGGGCGCTACGATCCGCAAGTGCTTGTTGATACCAATAAGCGATTAGAAAATAATCCGCCTAAATGGATTGTGTTAAACAATGATCCCCAACAAAACCAGACGCTCTATGCTGTTCTGGGGAAGAAATATGAATTAATCACAAAGGATACGGTCATTTCTTTGTACCATCTCAAAAGTGACTAAATAAAACTGATAACCAGGATAAAAAAAACGATTGTCGACCATTTAAGTAAAAGTGGTTGACAATCGCTTTTTTTTTGGTTAGAATACAGCAAGAGGTGAAAAAAATGTCGACAAAACAAAAATTATTACAAACCTTGGAAGAAAATCGCGAAACCTATCTTTCAGGAGAAGTGCTGGCCAGCACCATGGCGGTCTCCCGCTCAGCCATCTGGAAGGCCATCAAAAGCTTAAAAGAAGCGGGTTATGAAATAGAGTCCACCACCAACAAGGGCTATCGGCTAAAAAGTGAATCGGACCGAATGTCGGCGGAAGGGATACGCCCCTGGCTGTCTCCAACCAATCAGGCGCTTCCACTGATGGTCTATCAAACCCTTGGTTCCACGAATCAGGAAGCCAAGAAATTGGCACTGGAAGGGGTAAAAACGGGAACTGTTATTATTGCCGAAGAGCAAACAAAGGGACGGGGTCGAATGGGCCGTTCCTTTTATTCACCGCCCAAAAGCGGGATTTATTTAAGTCTGGTATTGCGACCCGATGTGGCCGCCCGGGATGCAGTGCTGTTAACCACCGGCGCATCGGTGGGGGTTTGTCGGGCGATTAAAAAAGTGACAGGCATTGATACCCAGATCAAGTGGGTCAATGATATTTTTATGGGCGACCGAAAAATTGTGGGGATTCTCACCGAGGCGGTGACTAACTTTGAGAACGGACAGTTCGAGTTTGTGATCATTGGCATCGGGGTGAATTTTAAACAGCCGGAAACAGCCTTGCCCAAAGAACTGAAAGACATTGTCGGGACCTTGTTTAATGAAAAACCGGATGCCCTGACCCGTAATCGGCTGGCAGCGGAAATTATCAACGAGGTCTTAACGATTTGTGACGATCTGACTAATCGGGATTTTTTAGAGGAATACAAAACCCACTCGATGGTTTTGGGAAAACAGATTAAGGTTTTTAGGAACGATGAGTGGGAAGTAGCAACCGCCCTGGACATTAGTGACGAAGGCGGATTAATTATCAAAAATCAATTTGGACAAACAGAAACCCTGAACAGCGGGGAAATTAGTATCAGAAAGATCTAGATAATTAATAGACGGTCCTGAGCTTCGCTGCCAGTTAACATCAAACAATTTTTACAGGATGGAAAATTAGAAGAGGATGGAACGAAATGATTGAAAAAAACGTGATTAATAAAAATACCCTCAGTATTAGAATACTGGTGTTGTGCGGATTATTTTCCGCATTGATTGTGGTAGGAGCGATGATTAAAGTGCCCCTGCCGGGAATACCCTTAACCCTCCAGACGATGTTTGTACTTCTGGCCGGGTTGCTGCTGGGGTCCCGAGGGGGGCTGATTGCGGTTTTAGTTTATATTTTTATGGGTCTGGTAGGGGTACCGGTATTTACCGGTGGCGGCGGCTTAATGTATGTTTTAAAACCGACCTTTGGCTATATTGTCGGCTTTGCGCTGGGGGCATTTGTTACCGGGTGGTTGGCTGAAAGAAACCCTGATCACTCAACAAAGCAGCTAATTTTGGCTGCGGTTGCAGGAACAGCGGTAATCTACGCCGTGGGATTACCATGGTATTATGTGATTCTCAATTATTATCTGAATACGCCAGTGGGAGCGGCAACGGTCATGATGTCAGGATTTGTGATGACCCTGCCAGGGGGGATAATCAAGATTGCGCTCAGCGTACTACTGGCCAAACGACTGGCACCGGTGATTGGGCGAGGGATGCTCACAAAATGATTTTGACAAAACGTATTGATTCAGATCGATCATAGTTGTTAAGACAACATGATAACAAAGATAAAAGGCATTCTAAGAGATAAAAACAAGTGAAGCCGTACAGCCCCCATCGGGAAGATTTTCAAAAACAACCTTCCCGCCATGAATTTTCATGATCCGACGAACAATGATCAGACCCAAACCGTGGTTTCCGAGTAATAGTGATTCATCCAGTCCCCCTGAATTTTTTATAAGTTCAGGGGGATAGCCTTTGCCATCGTCACTGACCTTAATCACCAGGCCGGTCGTTAGATTAGTTACCGAAAGCGTAATATTACAGCCCCGGGGATTGTGCCGGATGCTGTTGTCAATCAGGTTGGTCAGCGCCCGGTGAAGCAGGGCCTGGTCGCAGAGTAAAATCGGGCTGTTGGTTTCTTCGGTTACATCGACGGAGAGGGAATAGGGCGCGGTGAGGCCATCATTGATAAAATTGACCGCTACACCTCGGATTAATGCGGCGGGCGAAACCCGGCTAAGCTCCATCGGTTGGGCATGATACTCCAGTTTGGAAGCCAGGTTTAAATCATCGATCAGGGACTTAATCCGTTGACTCTGCTCTCGGATGATCCGGGCCTGGTTTTGTTCGGCGGCAGGCAGGCGGGGGTTAATTTCCAGTTCGCTGGCGTAGCCCATCACCATCGACAGCGGGGTGCGGATATCGTGGGAAACTCCGGCAATCCATTCCGTCCGGGCCTGATCCCGGTGGGCCAGTTGTTGTTCCTGCTGAAAAAGAATCACCGATGTTTCATTGAGAATCCTAGCCACTTCCCCGGTAACACCGCCGGTGGGCAGTGTCAGGGGTTCTTTTTTTGGTAGGGCGGTAATGCCGTTATAGAGCGGCTTTAGCTTACGGTAGAGCCAGAGTCCCAGAAATAAAGCCAGTGCCAAAGCAATCAACACATTAAGGAAAAAAAAGCTCACAATAAAACCGGGAATATGGGCGATGGTGTTTTCGGTAGAGGTGATGTTGTATTTCCAGGTGCTGTTTTTGGGTTCACCTAAAACCAGCAGACCGTCGGGATGCTCCCAAACGGAGACCGGATAGTCGTTGAGATACCAACGGCTAAAGGAGGCTACATCGGCAAGGGTGTATTGCAGCGGCACATCTTCAGGCAGGTTTTTGTTCCAGATCACCTGACCCTCCCGGTCAATCAGCATCGCCCAGACAAATTGCTTACTCATCAGAATGGTGGCAGAAGAATTAAGCTCATAAGTGCCATCGCTGTTTAAGAGACCATCGGAAATATCGGAGATCGCATATTTAAGTGGATGGTTACTAGAATATTTCATCATAAAGCTGGTCAAAAATGATAGATTGATGGTGACCAGTAAAAGTGCAATCGCAGCCGTCAGCAAAATCGAACGGGTGATGATTTTTCGCAAACTTTTCATGGCTTGGTTTCCTTGGCCAATTTATAGCCCATGCCCCGGATGGTCAGCAGGTATTGCGGTTGGGAAGGGTCCGCCTCGATTTTTTCCCGGAGCCGTCGGATGTGGACCATCAGGGTATTTTCATAACCGTAGAGATCGTCATCCCAGGCACTGCGGCAGAGGCTGTCAGCAGTGACGATATTGCCCTGGTTTTCCCAAAGCTTTTTCAGCAGGGCATGTTCTTTGGCGGTGAGGTTTTTTTCACCATCACCGGTCTTAACGATGCCGCTTTTAAAATTGACGGTCACCGCCCCCAGTACCAGAACTTCGTCCTGGTTTGGCGGAGTCAACAGCGGCTGGTAAACCCGCCGCAAGATCCCGCTTAAACGCAGCACCAGTTCCCGGGGCAGAAAGGGTTTGGTAATATAGTCATCGGCACCCAACCCCAGCCCCAGGAGCCGATTCTCATCCTCGTCCCGGGCAGACAAAAACAGCATCGGTACATTTGACTGCTGCCGTAGTTCCTGCATCAGAGAAAACCCGTCGCCATCGGGCAGCGTCACATCAAAAATTACCCCATCGGGCTTTTCTAAAGCAAAAAGCGCCCGCGCCTGCTGGCAGTTTTCGGCACTGATAATCTGAGCAAAGCCTGCCTGGTGAAGGATTGTTTTTAATAAATTGATAATTTCCGGTTCGTCATCCACAACCAGAAGTTTTGCTTCGAAAATTGTTTTCATTCGAATCACCCCCAAGTTATTATACCCGAAAAAATTGTTGGTGTTAGCATAAGCGATCAAAATTAAGGTAAAAGTAAGGCCGGGGACAACCCGCCGTAAGGTTCATCGGCTATCATAAAGGTATCGAAAAAAGAAGGAGTGCGTGGTTATGAGTAATATTATCGAGACTGAGGGTCTCAGCAAACAATATGGAAATGTTTATCGGGTTAAAGATGTTGATCTGTCGGTTCCGGAAGGCGCTATTTATGGTTTTCTGGGGCCCAACGGCGCTGGAAAATCGACAACGCTAAAGATGATTTTGGGGTTGGCGAAACCTACGGAAGGAGAGATCGCGGTCTTTGGAAGGCGGGTTAACAGCAAAAACCGTCTGAAAAATCTTAAGAATGTCGGCTCTCTGATTGAGTCGCCCAGTTATTATGGGCATCTAACCGGCGAGGAAAATCTGCAGATCTTTCAAACCCTGCGGGGGGTACCCAAACAAAACATTGCCGAAGTTTTAAAAATAGTTCGGTTGGAGAATCAGAAAAATAAAAAAGTCAGTCAGTATTCGCTGGGGATGAAACAGCGGCTGGGGCTGGCCAGTGCGTTGCTTGGGTATCCCAAGCTGCTGATTTTGGATGAACCAACCAATGGGTTGGACCCGGCTGGGATTTCGGAAATGCGGGAACTGATTCAGTCGCTGCCACAAAAATTTGGTATGACCGTGGTGGTCTCCAGCCACCTCCTAAGCGAAATTGATCAGTTAGCCACCCGGGTAGGGATTATTCGGGAAGGGGAGTTGGTTTATCAGGATAGCCTGACCAAGCTGCATCAGTACAGCAAACAGCACCTAGCGGTACGAACCATGAATAATGAGGTGACCAAATCATTTTTCAGTCGAAACGGCGTGGCCTGGGAAGCCGAGGATGATTATCTGATTATCCCACAGTTAAAGGACACGATGATGGCCGAAATCAGTAAGACGCTGGGGCAAAATAATATTGGCCTGGTCCGGATCGAAGAACGCAAAAAGAGCCTGGAGGATATTTTCCTGGAGCTGACCGGAACGGCGGTGAGTTTATGAGTGCCGCAATTGGGATGGAGGTCTTAAAAACAAAGGGTCGCAAGATTTGGCTGGTGGTGGCAGTGATGATGGCTGTTCAGCTGCTCTGGGCGGGCTGGTCTATTTCGAATAAAGACGCCAATGACCTGGTTCAGGGCTGGATGTTTTTTCTTTATCAGTTTCCGATGCTCAACTGCATCATCATGCCGGTAATCGCGGCGGTGGTGGCTTCGCGCCTCAGTGATGTTGAGCATAAGGGCCAAACCTTTAAGCTGCTGGAAACCATTATTCCGGCCCAGCGGATCTTTGCGGCCAAGTTTATCTGGGGTAGTGTCTATATGTTTGGGGCTGCCCTGGGACAATTGCTTATCATGATTGGTATGGGTCTCTTCCTGCATTTTGGCGGCCCAGTGCCCTGGGGGGCCTTGACGAGTTATCTGTTTTTCACTCTGGTGGTAAGCTTAACCATTTATATTTTTCAACAGGGGGTATCGATGCTCGTTGCCAATCAGATGGTGCCGATGACCCTGGGGCTCGTTGGCGGTTTTATCGGTCTGTTCAGTATGTTTTTACCTCAGAGTTTTCAAAAGCTGGTTTTGTGGAGCTATTATGGGGTGCTGATGCAGGTTGGCATGAACTGGGATGAGGTCACCCGGGTGGCAGATTTCTACTGGAAGGGCACGGATTGGTCGGGGCTCGGCCTGATTTTGGTTTTCTTTGTGCTGATTTACGGTATCAGCCGGATTTTATTTGTGAGAAGGGAGGTCTAGATGATGCTTAAACGGGTTTTAAAAGCAGAAATGATCAAGATGCGACATAGTCCGGTGTGGCTGGCTTTTTTACTGATTCCCATTATTCCGGCCTTTATGGGTACCTTTAATTATCTCAACAACCTGGGAATGCTGGAGAATCAGTGGTATAGCTTGTGGACTCAGCATACCCTGTTTGCCTGTTACTTTTTCCTGCCGGTATTGATTGGGATCTACGCGTCCTATCTGTTGCGGCTGGAACATGCCAACCACAATTGGAATGCGGTAATGACCACCCCGGTTCCGATATCCCGGTTGTTTCTAGCTAAACTGATAATGGGCTGGCTGATGGTGATTTTGACCCAGATCTGGATTGGACTGTTGTTTATTATTTCCGGATTGCTGGCCGGGCTTTCGGGACCGATCCCGCCGGAATTACCAGTCTGGCTGTTGTTTGGAGCGTTGGGCGGCATGGTCGTTTGCGCCCTGCAGCTCTGTCTATCACTGGTGATTCGCAGCTTTGCGGTACCGGTCGGGATTGCTCTGATGGGTGGCGTTGCCGGGTTGGCACTGTTGTCTAAAGGTTATGGGCTTTACTTTCCCTATGCGCTCATAACCCTAGGCATGCGGGCCAACGATCCGGCGGCACCGATGTTGGTAGGCGAAGCTGCTTTTCTGATCGCCTGCGCTGTATTCACCGCTGGACTTTGTTTATTTGCCATCATCTGGCTAAAACGGCGGGATGTGGTGACGGGTTAATCAATAGCGGTCCAACATTAAACAGAAGAACCGTAAAAACGAAGTGAAAAATCAAAGCAAAAAAAGAGGCCAGTGTTTAGCAGCGACGATTATTGCTAAATATTGGCCTTATTCGTTTCGTACTGTTTTAACTTGGCGGCTTGCAGACGCCACAGGGAGTCAGACCCAGGGAATGAACTTCTTCCAGATTGTTTAAGTAGATCCGATTGGATTCCTTTGGTAAACTGGAGCAGCCAGGTAAATGGTAAACCTTGGAGTTTTTATTGCCAATATAGGCGGCCGTTTCCAAAGTGGCTGTGTTTGCCGGTGTTTCTGGGGTAGCTGCGAGCCCGTTGTCCACTTCCTGATAAGGTTGGGTTGGGGGAATCCCGGTTTTATTAAAGCTCAGTTGATCACCCTCACTGGTGGCAATAATGGTTCCCAGTTGGTCGATGCGAAAAATGGTGGAGCCGACGTCGTTGAGACGGCTCATGGTTTCTTCGTGCGGGTGACCGTAGTCGTTGTTTAATCCACAGGAGATTACCGAATAACGGGGGTTCACCGTTCGTAGAAACAGATAGCCAGTAGATGAATAGCTGCCATGATGACCAACTTTAAGGACATCGGCCTCCAGATCCAGGTTCTGGGCTAAAAGTTCCTTTTCCGCCACTTCTTCCATGTCTCCGGTAAATAGAAAACGATGCGCACCATGGGTGACTTTCATGACAAGCGAATCATCGTTAACATCGTCATGAACACTAAGGGGTCCAAGAAAGTTGATTGTTGAGCTGCCAAAAGACAGGGTAGTTCCCGGGCTGGGGGTAGAAATAGGAATGTTCTTACTTTTTGCTTCAGCGGTCAGGTTTCGGGAAGCTTTGTTTTCCTCGGAATTGGTCAGGTATAGATTGTCCACATCCAGTCTGGCCACCACATCGGTTAACCCACCGGCATGGTCATTGTGGTTATGGGTGGCCACCACATAGTCGAGTTGGGTGATCCCCAGATCGGTCAGATAGGTAATGATCGCCTCGCCGTACTCCGGGTTGCCGCCATCAATGAGCATGGTGTCGTTGTTGTCCACCAGCAGAATGGCATCGCCCTGGCCCACATCCAGATAGTGAACCACCAATGAATCATGAGGGGTAAAGCTGGTTTGGGTTCCAGATAATAATTGACAGCCTGTGAAGATAAATAATAAGCTTAAAATAAAAGCTGTAATAAGCAAACGTTTTTGTTTCATATCAGTTCCTCCGTGGCTTTATTTTATCATATTGAGGGAGAAATTACTTGTTATTTTAGACCATCAAACCGACAAGAACGGATGGTTTTTTTGAAAGATTGGAAAAGTGTTAAAAATAGAGTAGACGATAAAGCGGTTCTCAGGTAAAATTAAAGTCATATTTCAAGACAACGAAAAGCATGAAGTTGATATACATCAGAGAGGAGACCGCCTGTGAAGGTTTTAGACAGCATCAATACAGACGTTTATTTTAACCTCGCCATGGAAGAATACTTGTTTAAAAACAATCTTGATACCGAGTATCTGTTGTTATGGAAAAATGATAACAGCATTGTTCTGGGAAAACATCAGAATATTTTTGAGGAAATCAATCTAAAAGCGGTGGAACAAGCAGGGGTGCCAGTAGCGAGAAGAAACACCGGAGGAGGTACGGTATTTCATGATACAAACAATCTAAACTACTCATTTATTACCAATCAAGGGGATGTCTTTGCCGATTATGATCAGTTTTTAAACCCCGTCATTATGGCCCTCAATGAAATGGGGGTTCCGGCCAGAAAGCGTCGTACCAGCGATATTGCCATTGGCGAACAAAAAATATCGGGGTCGGCTCAGACGGTAAAAAAGGGACGGGTGCTCCATCATGGCACCTTACTATATGATTCGGATCTCAGTTTATTAAAAAATTTACTAAAGACAACCACGGGAAAGATCACATCCAAGTCCGTAAAATCGGTGAGAAGTGATGTGACCAATATTAAAAAACACTTAACCGACCAAACAATGAGTCTGGAAACCTTTAAAAACACCTTACTGGTAACCTTAT
Source organism: Acetobacterium sp. KB-1 (assembly GCF_003260995.1). Lineage (NCBI taxonomy): Bacteria > Bacillati > Bacillota > Clostridia > Eubacteriales > Eubacteriaceae > Acetobacterium > Acetobacterium sp. KB-1. The sequence continues at coordinate 2,600,073 of NZ_CP030040.1, read as the reverse complement.
TTCCGGATGGTGTTGAAAAGGTAAGCTTAACAAAACAAGATATTGAGGCGGTAGAGGCATTAGTTAATGAAAAATACGCCCAATGGGAATGGAATTACGGTCAATCACCAAAGTTCTCATTTGAAAAGGATTGCACGATCCTAAACAAAAAAGGGAAGGAAATACAGCTTGCGGTTAAGCTAGAAATTTATAAAGGTTGCATTGCCAAGTGTGAAGTGATCGTCGATGGTTTGGTAAATGCCAAATTGAGCGAGAGGCTTACTGGGCTCAAATATGGTTATGGAGAAATTCTGCATCAATTGGAGGGGATCGGGTTTACAAAAGAAAACGAACTAAGAGTGGATTGCTTAACGGATTGTTTTCTTTAAAATACAAATACAAGGAGAAAATTAAGATGAAAAAAAACATTCAAATGCCAAGACTAAGCGAACAAATGGAAACCGGGGTGCTGGCGGCCTGGAACAAAGAAGCCGGAGATGTGGTAAAAAAGGGTGAGGTACTTTTCGAAATTGAAACCGAAAAGGTCGTCAGTGAGGTCGAATCGATGGAATCCGGAGTTTTGGAAGAAGTATTTTTTGAAGCCGGTGATGAAATCAAGGTGGATGATGTGATTGCCGTCATCAACTGTGATTGATCAAGAGGGCAAAATGGAAAAGAAACCAGAATGGTTAAAGGTTAACTATAATAAGGAAGCCGTGGAAGAAGTCAGCCGACTGATGGCCAAGTTAAAACTGAACACAGTTTGTAAAGAAGCCAATTGTCCCAACCTGGGTGAATGTTATAAAAAACGGACGGCCACCTTTATGATCCTGGGGAACATTTGTACCCGTCACTGCCGTTTTTGTAATGTCGGCAGCGGGGTAGTGGAAGCGGTGGATCCAAACGAACCCCAGCATTTGGCTGAAGCCGTCAAGGAATTGGATTTAAAGCACGTGGTCATCACCAGTGTCACCCGGGATGATCTGGCAGACGGCGGAGCCAGCCATTTTGCCAATACCATTAAGGCCGTGCGAAAGTTAAACCCGGGAGTAACCGTTGAGGTGCTGATCCCTGACCTGCAAGGCGTTTCGGAACACCTGGACATTGTCATAGCAGCCAACCCCGATGTGATTAATCATAATGTCGAAACCGTCCGGGAATTTTATCCTGAGGTCCGGCCGGAGGCGGACTATGATCGATCGATGCAGGTGCTTTTATATGTTAAGACAAAGGCACCCCAGATCAAAACGAAAACCGGGATTATGGTCGGCCTGGGGGAGACGGATGAACAAGTTTTTAAGGTCATGGATGATAGTCTGAAAGCCGGCTGTGATATTTTCACCATCGGCCAGTATTTGCAACCATCACCACAACATATCAAAGTCAAAGCTTATGTGACCCCGGAAAAATTTGAAGAGTACAAAAAAATTGGCGAAGCCAAAGGCTTTCATTATATTGCCAGTAGCCCCCTGGTTCGTAGTTCCTACCGGGCGGAAGAAGCACTTGAAGGAGGAAAAAGCTGATGATTTATATCGAAAACAATTCCACCGATCCTTTTTTTAATTTTGCCCTGGAATACTACCTGATTACCGAAAAGCAGCTGCCCGAGGAGCAGATCTTTATCTTTTGGCGAACCGAGCCAACCCTGATGATTGGCAAGTATCAGAACACCATCGAAGAAATTAACGAAGACTTTGCCAAAAAAAATGGCATCAAGGTGGTGCGGCGCATCACCGGTGGCGGTACCATTTACACCGACATGGGGGGCTGGCAGTTCAGTTTTATCACCAGAGGTCTGGCAGAAACGATTGATTTCAATAAGTACATTGGCCCAGTGATAGATGGACTTAAAAAACTCGATGTTCCGGCCGAATTCAATAGCCGGAATGATCTGGTTATCCACGGCAAAAAGTTCTCTGGCAACGCTCAGTGTATGTTAAACGGCTATACCCTTCATCATGGATCGCTGTTATTTAATACCGACTTTGAACAGATGGTCAAATGCCTGACTGTCGATGATTACAAAATTATTTCCAAGGGTATCAAATCCGTTAAGGAACGGGTCACTAATATTTCAGAACATTTGACAACACCGATCGATACCGACACCTTTAAAAAGCTGATGGTTGAAAGCATTATGCAGGGTTCGGCGGCAGAATATAAACTGACGGCGGCGGATCGGGAACGGATCGAGGCCATTGCCAAAGAAAAATTTGAAAGCTGGGAATGGAACTATGGAAAATCGCCGAAGTTCAACATCACTAAAACCGGCCGCTTTGATGGTGGAAAAATGGAATTTAAACTGGATGTGAACAAGGGCAAAATTATGGACTGTCATATTTATGGTGATTTCTTTGGAACCATGGACATATCGGTGCTCAGTGATGCCCTGATTGGCACGGCCTACGAAAAGGAAAGCATTAAAAAAGCCATTGAAGCCTGTGACATCAAACAAGGTTTCTACAATATTAATGTGGATGAACTGGCTGAGATTATTTGTTAAGTTGCAAATTAAAAGTATTCACCCCATCTTTTCATTGAGGTGGGGCTTTTTTTGTCATCGCATTGGGAAATGACCAGGCCCTTACCTTTTGGTGGAATGCATGACAACAGGCGGATGGTTTATTAAAAAACTGTAATTAGAACCTACATGAAACTTTAAAGAAGCTGTGATACAATCATCCCCATGCTTAAATACAAAGGCGTATTAAGGAAGTCGGGAAGATGAAATGATTGGAGATCAGAAGGAGATGAATTTATGGATAGTTCAAGAAAATTTATTATAATATCGATCAGTGCGGCAATATTATTAATTATTTTAGTCAGTTGTACATTGGCTTATTCAGGGCGGGATAATACCCTGATGTCTGATAAAACGCTGAGCTTAGAAATTAACGGATTTAATGTGGAGTTACCGCTTTCGGAAAACAACGCGGTATTTGACGCCGTTAGCTTAAGCAGTGTTACTGAAAACAGAATAAAATTACTTAATGAGGTTGGCGCTAACGTTAAGATAAATGGGAAAGGCATCGGCGTCGGAACAACCATTGATTTAAAACTGGAGACGCTTTCGTCGGGCGAACGGATAAAAATACAGGTGGATAACGAAAAGGATGAGCGGGTGATTTATTTAAGAACGCTGTCATCCCAGCTTCCTGAAATGATTGCGGCTGGTGAGAGCAGTTATGATGGGAATTACTTTGCTGCCATAGCAACCGGAGGCGCTGCCCTTTATGAGCTTAACAAACAGGGCGAGGTGGTGTTTTACATTGCCAAGTCACCGGAAGAATCCAACGGTGAATCCTATCGGGATTTTAAAAAGCATGTTTTTGAAAATGGAACGATCCGTTACAGCTATCAGCGGGTTAACGGCGACGGTAATGACATTGGCTATGCACCGGGCGAACGGGTTATTCTGGATGATCGGTATCAGGAAATTGACACCATTACCCTAGCTCAAAGTGAACTGGCAAAAGCGGGCGATTTGGTGGATGGTCGGGACTTTATCTTAATTGATGACAACCATTATATTGTGGAAGCCTCACAATTAGTATTGGTTCAGAATGTGCCAGACGGTTTGGGTGCCAATGTGATGGGATCAAAGGTGGTCACAACGCTGATTCAGGAAGTGAAAGACAATCAGGTGGTCTTTGAATTTACCACCGATTCCCATCCGGAATTTTATGGACTCAGTGTTAGTGATAATGATTACAGCAATACCATCAGCCAGAGTCCGGATTATTCGGGCTTTAACCGGATGATCATTGATCCGGAGGATGACAATCTGATTGTATCCTTTGGTAATATGAATACGATTATGAAAATTGATCGGGAAACCCAGGCGGTTATCTGGAAATTATCGGGAAGTGGCGATGAATTCGGGATGTCTGCGGAACAAAAAACCTCCGGACAAACGGATTTGGCGATCACCGCTGAAGGCTATCTAACGGTCTTTGACAATGCCTTGAGCTCTGGTCAAACCCGTATCCTGAAGATAAAACTCGATGAAGTCAATAAAAAAATACTGGGCTATCAGGAATACAAAATCCCGGGAAAAACCTCCCTGGCTTATGGAAGTACTCAAAAAATCGGAGATAACATTGAAGTATATAGTATTGGCTGGGGTCTGCTAAAAGAGGGTAATGTGGCCATTTCAGAGATTGATTTTAATACCGGCAAGAAGTTATTTGAAGTGACGCTTCCCCAGGGCGTTGCCAACGATCGGGTTCAAAAATCGAAATTAGAGATGATACAATAGAAGTGAGGTAAGCAATGAGACCAATATTTTTATGTTACCCTAAATGCTCAACTTGTCAGAAGGCTAAGAAGTTTTTGTTAGAAAACCAGATTGATGTTGAAGAACGGCATATTGTGGAGGATCGTCCCCAAAAAAATGAGTTGGTTGAGTGGATGCAACGGTACCAGGGTGATGCTAAAAAGTTTTTTAACACCAGTGGTCTGGTCTACCGGGAAATGGCCTTAAAAGATAAGGTTAAAACAATGACGCCGGATCAGATGGCTGAGGTGTTGAGTACCAACGGTATGTTGGTGAAACGACCGTTGGTAATTCTAGAAAACGCAGTGCTAATCGGTTTTAGAGAAGAGCAGTGGCGAATGGCATTATTGACCAATAAGCAGGATTAATCCACAAAGTGGGCGTTATTTTTTCCTATAAATGATTTGTAAGCTCAGAAGTGATGGTCTATAATGGAATGAGGATTATTAATCGAATACAAAGGAGAAATTAAATGTCGCGAAAAACCATTGAAAAATTCAGAAAACAACCTGAGACGGATGGGGTAGAAATACTTGAAATGGAACTGACTGAATATACTTACCCCAAAAGCGGAATCGGTATCTGCCCCCAATGTGGCGGAAAGATGAATGGCGTTGGACTTGATTGGAGCTGCGAAGGCTGTGACTTAAAACTGGTGGGTCCCGTATTTTAAAAAGACAAAAAGCACATTTATCGATTAATTGATAAATGTGCTTTTTTATCGGATTAATGACCAACGATTTCATTATTTGCCAAAAATGAATCTTAAATATTTCCAAATAGCAAGAGGAATAATTGGTGATGTTCATAGAAAATAATGATTTTACGTGACATCATGGTTAAATATGGTAAAATGTTGATAACTTTTTATAGTTTTGCTTGAAAGCATTAAGTAAATCAAATAATTAGACCACCTGCCCACGGTCTTGTAAATAGTCATAAAGACAGATGGATAGCAAAGTGGAATAAACGATAAACAGATCCCTGGAGGAGAATAAAATGACGATTACCTATGAATTAGGGAAGTCTTTATATGTGAACATAACGAATCGATGTAGCAACGCCTGTACGTTTTGCGTAAGAAAAGATGAACCCACAGTCAACGGAGTTGATGATCTCTGGTTGGAGAGAGAACCAACCCAGGCAGAAATACAAGAAGACATATTAAAACGTAATCTGGATCACTATGAGGAGCTGGTTTTTTGCGGATATGGCGAACCAACATACCGTTTAGATGAAATATGCGCCATTGCCAAAGAAGTCAAGAAGATCCATACCATTCCCATTCGTCTAAATACAAATGGTCATGGCAATCTGATTTATAAAAAGGATATGACGCCCCTTTTAAAAGATACCATTGATGTGGTGTCGATCAGTTTAAATGCTAAAAACAAAAAAGAATATGATGAGTTATGCCGTCCTGTTTTTGAAGATGCCTATGAAGAGCTGTTGGAGTTTGCCCGACTGGCCGGAAGATATACCAAAGTGATCTTGACCATTGTGGATATACTGCCCATCGAGGATCAGGAAGCCTGTCGACGAATCAGTCAATCGGTAGGAGCAGAATTACGGATCCGTTCATATATTGACTAAAATTGCTGGTGGCCGGGAGTATGGACTGTTAAATGAGTAATAATAATTTAAAACCCCGATGCCTGAGTATTGGGGGCAAAGATATATTTGTGGTGGATGACCATCACTATGTGCTCCTGATTTGGGGACGTTTATATAAAACCCGAAAGCACCCGATGGTGCTGGTGAGTATTGATTATCATCCGGACACCAACCCACCGTTCTGGCTGTGGGCCTATCAAAAAGCGATGGCCATTGACCCCGATCGGGAAGTGGAACTGGTGGCGAAATTTCAGCAAAGAATGATGATCACCATAGAGCCCCTCAATTTGGACAGTGTCCGGAAGGCTATCGGTCAGATGCGTAATGACGAGCAGATCAATACCGCCATGGCATTGGGGTATCTAAGTGATTACCATATGATCAATTGTATGGAAAAACATACTTATTCAAAAGGCAGTCACTATCTGGTTCCGAAAACTCAATTTGGAAGTCTTGAAGACGCCATGTTTAAAAACATCAAACTGCCGCTTAAAAAGATCGGTGCCGAGGATCTGATTCTTGATATTGATCTGGACTATTTCTTGCGTCAGGAAAATTTCGAGCTGGATCTCGATCAAAACAGAATTTTTGCAGATTTGGTCAGGCAGGCCCAGATCATCACGGTGGCCCGTTCAAAAAGTTATTTTGATTTTTTAAGAACCGAAGAATTTACGATTAAAAGCTGCGAAGAAAAACTCATCGGCCTACTGGAAAAAATTATCCGCAGGTAGTTGATAAAATAACACATCTAAGAAGAAAAGCGAGGATGCGCATGGGAGATCGACCTTATGGGAAAACACAGTGAAGAAACCCAAGTCATTAAGCGGTCACAAGAGCAGTGTGAAGACCGCTTATTAGCCTTTGACACCAGTAAATATGATTTGAAAAACCATATCGCTGACAAAGAAGAAAGTTTGGTTGTTTTTCAAACAAAGATTGTTTTTGCCGCCAATGGCCAACGGATTACGGTTAAACTCAAAAAAGTTGATGATCTCAGGACTGAAGTCACGGTCCGCTCGGAACTGATTTCAAATATTCAGACGAATGACCGCGGTGTAAATAAAAAAAATATTAATGCCATCTATCGCTATCTCTATGATGAAAAGGGAGCTGATCAGAAACCGGAAATTATCGGAAATAAGCAAGGGATAAAAAAGAAATTTTTTCCCTGGGGGAAAAACACTTCCACTGTAAAAATGTCGATCATGGCCAGTTATCTGGGTGGGTATAAAGAATTTAAAAAATCAATTAAAGGAACCCTGGAAATTCAGGAAGCCGGCATTGACTTTGCCGTCATGGGTCCCAAGTTTAGTATCCCATTTCTGGAGATGAGATCCGCAACGATTGCATCAACCTTTGATATTGAGAACAATCAGGCCTGGCAGATGATTTGCTTTAAGGATGAACTCAAAAAGGATAAAACTGATTATGAAAAAGCAAAGAAAAACAAACTGGTCGTCGACTATCAGAACGAATCGGGACAAACCGCGTGTATTTTTAGAGCCGACACTTCATTTGAGGTAGAAAAGAGCCTTTTAAAAGCGCAGACATTGATACAGGAATTGATGGGAAATTAGAATTAAGAAATAAAATTGAAAAAAGGTTTGACAAACTGATTTGTGCGACGTATAATAGTGAAGTTGAAATAAACAAGAACTGAATATGCATAGCAAGTAGGGACAAGGAACACCAATTTTTTCAAAAATCTCTTATGAAGAAGTAGAAGATTTCTGCAAGAATTGATGGCCGATTTAGCCGGTTTGACCGCTAACGCTCTTTTAGACCTATTTGTTTTTTAGCAAAACAAAGCTAAATAAGTCTCGCGACGATGGCGGAAGGGCCACACCTGTTCCCATACCGAACACAGAAGTAAAGTCTTCCAGCGCCGAAAGTACTTGGTGGGTAACTGCCTGGGAGGATAGGACGTCGCGGGACTTTTTATAATGAAGCCGTGCAAAAAAATAGATATATGAATATTGATTCAAGTTCACTTGAAAATCAATGTTCATATATCTATTTTTTTATGGGGCGAAGCCCCAAACGGAGGCGTAGCGTGAGCTACGACGGAGTTGCACGGCTTCATTAGACGGCAGTAAGGTTTGATCTCTCTTTTTTATATTATTAGGAAGGAGCCATCTGGCGACTGACGCGACTAAGGCGTAGCGCAACGGAGACGAAGTGTCGCATGAGCGAGTATAACGGCAGTAAAGTTAAGAGATTGATTCAAGTTCACTTGAAAATCAATGTTCATCGCTATTTTTTTATGGGGCGAAGCCCCAAACGCAGGCGTAGCGTGAGCTACGACGGAGTTGCACGACTTCATTAGACGGCAGTAATTTTTAGCGTTGTTTGATACGAACGCACCAGCGGTTACCGGATGTTAAGGTCTGCTTTACGGAATACCGTTGATCGACCGAAGACAGAAAAGCACCGTCATTTTTTGTTTCAAAATGTTTAATTAAAGTTTTGGGCGGTATAATTTCAAGTAATGAGTAACAAGTTGTGAATAGAAGAAAAAGAAAGAAGGCGTTTTTATGAAAGAAAGAAAAGTCATCCAAGTTGTTCAGGGGGCTCGTGCAGTCGATGGGGCCGGCGTTCATTTGACCCGGGTCTTATCCCACTCAACTGTAAAAGCATTTGACCCCTTCTTAATGCTTGATTCCTTTGATTCTGAAAATCCTCAGGATTATATCAAAGGTTTCCCCATGCATCCCCACCGGGGAATTGAAACGGTCACCTATCTGGTTGAAGGGCTGATCGAACATCAGGACAGCCTGGGAAATAAGGGCGCTATTGAATCCGGATGCTCCCAATGGATGACCGGGGGAAGTGGGATTCTCCATCAGGAGATGCCTCAGGCCTGTGAAAGAATGCTGGGTTTCCAGTTATGGCTGAATCTGCCGAGGTCAGAAAAAATGACGGAGCCAAAGTATTTTGAGATCAGAAAAGAAGATATTCCTCTATATAAAGGAGATGGTTTTAATGTTGGTGTTATATCGGGATCTTACGAAGGGGTAAATGGCGCCGAACCCCATCACATCCAGGCGATGATTTTAGATGTGGTTGTTGAACCGGAAAAATCGGTTAAGATTCCGACCCCCAAAGGAGAAACCGTATTTGTGTTTTTAATTAAAGGTCAAGGCGCAACGGCAGGAACCTTATATAAAGAGAAATCGGCATTGTTGTTTAGTGAAGGGGAGTATATTGAAATGACAGCCGCTGAAAAGCCGCTTCGACTAGCCGTGTTTTCGGCGCCTCCGCTGAATGAACCGATCGCTTGGGGCGGTCCCATTGTGATGAATACCGAGGAAGAGCTACAACAGGCCTTTGATGATTTGAAAGAGGGCAGTTTTATTAAAGCGTTGCCACAATTGTAAGGGTCCAGGATAAAATTGATCTTCTCTAAGTAGCTTGAGAGTGTTAAAAATAGGGAGAGCGAATCAATGCTGTAGATTGTCAGATACACAATTAAATCAAAACGCAACAATGACTTATGCTAAATTATAATTAGAACAAGACCAACGATGCTTCGATTCATCCTCAAGCATCGTTGGTCTGGTATAATAAAAAGCTTGGTGTATCATTAAAGTCATGTCAGAAATACCGGTTTATCAATTAAAATATCTTTCAAAGAAAACCTGAAAAAAACTACATAAAAGCATTGACAAGAAGGAACAAAGAGCGTATACTAATGAAGTTGTCTCGTAACAGAGGCGGCGGACATTGGGCTGAAACATTGAAATGAACTTGGAATTAACGCAAAAGAATTTCAAAAAACAGCTTGACAACATCGGGAAATGACGATATAATAGAAAAGCTTCTTCGGTCGGAAACGATTGCAGAACGGCGGTCATAGAAAAGAGAATAGTACCATAAAACCTGTAAAACAGCCAAAACATCCGCAGGATGAAGGCGGCTAAAATAGAAACAGAGAGATGTACTCTTTAAAACATTAACTCGGCAGAGGATAAACTGCACTCGGTAGAGTATAAAACACAGTTATTCATGAGACAGCATTTTAAGCCTAACGGCTTTAAATACAAACTTTTATTGAGAGTTTGATCCTGGCTCAGGACGAACGCTGGCGGTATGCTTAACACATGCAAGTCGAACGAGACAAAAGAGAAGTGCTTGCACGGATCTTTTAGAAAGTGGCGAACGGGTGAGTAACGCGTGGGTAACCTACCCTATGGAAAGGAATAGCCTCGGGAAACTGGGAGTAATGCCTTATAAGATATATTTGTCGCATGGCAGATGTATTAAACGCTCCGGTGCCATAGGATGGACCCGCGTCCCATTAGCTAGTTGGTGAGATAACAGCTCACCAAGGCGACGATGGGTAACCGGTCTGAGAGGGCGAACGGTCACACTGGAACTGAGACACGGTCCAGACTCCTACGGGAGGCAGCAGTGGGGAATATTGCGCAATGGGGGAAACCCTGACGCAGCAATACCGCGTGAGTGAAGAAGGTTTTCGGATCGTAAAGCTCTGTTATTGGGGAAGAAAAAAAGACGGTACCCAAGAAGAAAGTCCCGGCTAACTACGTGCCAGCAGCCGCGGTAATACGTAGGGGACAAGCGTTGTCCGGATTTACTGGGCGTAAAGGGCACGCAGGCGGTTTTTTAAGTCAGATGTGAAAGGTACCGGCTCAACCGGTGACATGCATTTGAAACTGAAAGACTTGAGTATTGGAGAGGCAAGTGGAATTCCTAGTGTAGCGGTGAAATGCGTAGATATTAGGAGGAACACCGGTGGCGAAGGCGGCTTGCTGGACAAATACTGACGCTGAGGTGCGAAAGCGTGGGGAGCAAACAGGATTAGATACCCTGGTAGTCCACGCCGTAAACGATGAGTGCTAGGTGTTGGGGAGACTCAGTGCCGCAGCTAACGCAATAAGCACTCCGCCTGGGGAGTACGACCGCAAGGTTGAAACTCAAAGGAATTGACGGGGACCCGCACAAGCAGCGGAGCATGTGGTTTAATTCGAAGCAACGCGAAGAACCTTACCAGGTCTTGACATCCTCTGACMAYCYRAGAGATYRGRCTTTYCCTTCGGGRACAGAGAGACAGGTGGTGCATGGTTGTCGTCAGCTCGTGTCGTGAGATGTTGGGTTAAGTCCCGCAACGAGCGCAACCCCTGTGGTTAGTTGCCATCATTTAGTTGGGCACTCTAAGCAGACTGCCGTGGATAACACGGAGGAAGGTGGGGACGACGTCAAATCATCATGCCCCTTATGACCTGGGCTACACACGTGCTACAATGGTCTGAACAGAGGGCTGCGAAACCGCGAGGTGAAGCTAATCCCTTAAAACAGATCTCAGTTCGGATTGCAGGCTGCAACTCGCCTGCATGAAGTTGGAGTTGCTAGTAATCGCAGATCAGAATGCTGCGGTGAATGCGTTCCCGGGTCTTGTACACACCGCCCGTCACACCACGAGAGTTGGCAACACCCGAAGTCAGTGAGGTAACCGTAAGGAACCAGCTGCCGAAGGTGGGGTCAGTAATTGGGGTGAAGTCGTAACAAGGTAGCCGTATCGGAAGGTGCGGCTGGATCACCTCCTTTCTAGGGAATACAGGAAGTCATGGTACTATTTTCTTTTGTATGACTGAGTCATACAAAAAACTGAAAAGAACACATCGGAAGATGTCTTTTTTTTAGCAGGTATATTTATCGCATGGCGATAAATGTCCCAATCGATCATTGAAAACAGCATAGTGTATAAATAAAAATGAAATACAATTTCAAAATGTTAACAACATTAGAAACGAATTTTAGGATCAAGAAGAAAAGAGCACAGGGTGAATGCCTTGGCAATCAGAGCCGAAGAAGGACGCGACAAGCTGCGAAAAGCTACGTGTAGGTGCACATAACCGATAAAGCGTAGATATCCGAATGGGGAAACCCGGCTGGTAGAAGACCAGTCACTGTGACGTGAATACATAGCGTTATGGAGGGAACCTGGGGAACTGAAACATCTTAGTACCCAGAGGAAAAGAAAGAAACATCGATTCCTTTAGTAGCGGCGAGCGAACGAGGAAGAGCCCTGATTACATCAAGGCTGTATTATTAGTTGAACGACATGGGAAGGTCGGACGCAGAGGGTGAGATCCCCGTAGACGAAAATAGTATGGACGGGTAATCGACGAGTACCACGGGACACGTGTAACCCTGTGGGAAGATGGGGGGCCCACCCCCCAAGGCTAAATACTACTGATTGACCGATAGCGGAAAGTACCGTGAGGGAAAGGTGAAAAGAACCCCGGAAGGGGAGTGAAATAGAAACTGAAACCCTGTGCTTACAAGCAGCAGGAGCTAACGTGACTGCGTGCTTTTTGTAGAACGGGCCAACGAGTTACGGTATGTAGCAAGGTTAAGTACTTCAGGTACGGAGCCGTAGGGAAACCGAGTCTGAATAGGGCGACTAGTTGCATGCTGTAGACCCGAAACCGTGTGATCTATCCATGACCAGGATGAAGCTTGGGTAAAACCAAGTGGAGGTCCGAACCAGTGTCTGTTGAAAAAGGCTTGGATGAGTTGTGGATAGGGGTGAAATTCCAATCGAACACGGAGATAGCTGGTTCTCCCCGAAATAGCTTTAGGGCTAGCGTTGTAGAGAGAGTGATGGAGGTAGAGCACTGAATAGGCTAGGGGKCGTAAAGMTTACTGAACCTTATCAAACTCCGAATGCCATVCACTTATATACGGCAGTCAGACTGTGTGAGATAAGTCTCATAGTCAAAAGGGAAACAGCCCAGACCATCCGCTAAGGTCCCCAAGTCCAGATTAAGTGGGAAAGGATGTGCAACTGCACAAACAACCAGGATGTTGGCTTAGAAGCAGCCACACATTTAAAGAGTGCGTAATAGCTCACTGGTCGAGTGGTTGTGCGCCGAAGATGAACGGGGCTAAAATCTGGCACCGAAGCGATGGATTATGGTACTACCATAGTGGTAGGGGAGCAATGTCTTGAGGGCGAAGCGAAACTGTAAGGTTTGGTGGACACAAGACAAGAGAGAATGTTGGCATGAGTAGCGAAAGTGAAGTGAGAATCTTCACCATCGAAAGCCCAAGGTTTCCTGAGGAAGGTTCGTCCGCTCAGGGTAAGTCGGGGCCTAAGCCGAGGCGAGCAGCGTAGGCGATGGACAACAGGTTGAAATTCCTGTACCACCTTTAATTGTTTGAGAGATGGAGTGACACAGAAGGATAAGCGAACCCAGCGGTTGGAAAAGCTGGGCCAAGCGTCAAGGCTGAGTAGGGAGGCAAATCCCCTTACTCATAAGGCCAAGGCGTGACGGGGAACGAAAAATAAGTAGGGAAGTCGCTGATTTCACGCTGTCAAGAAAAGCTTCTATTGAGAGAGAAGGTGCCCGTACCGTAAACCGACACAGGTAGGCGAGGAGAGAATCCTAAGATGAGCGGGAGAAGTGTTGTTAAGGAACTCGGCAAAATGACTCCGTAACTTCGGGAGAAGGAGTGCCCCCTTATGGGGGCCGCAGAGAAGAGGCTCAAGCGACTGTTTAGCAAAAACATAGGTCTCTGCTAAATCGAAAGATGATGTATAGGGGCTGACGCCTGCCCGGTGCTGGAAGGTTAAGAGGAGTGCTTAGCGCAAGCGAAGGTGCAAATTTAAGCCCCAGTAAACGGCGGCCGTAACTATAACGGTCCTAAGGTAGCGAAATTCCTTGTCAGGTAAGTTCTGACCCGCACGAAAGGCGTAACGATTTGAGCGCTGTCTCGACAACACACCCGGTGAAATTGTAGTACTCGTGAAGATGCGAGTTACCCGCGACAGGACGGAAAGACCCCGTAGAGCTTTACTGCAATCTGGCATTGAGTTTTGATCGTGCACGTACAGGATAGGTGGGAGACAAAGAATTTGGGACGCTAGTTTCGAAGGAGTTGCCCTTGGGATACCACCCTTGTACGATTGGAATTCTAACGAGTGGCCGTAATCCGGTCATCGGACAGTGTCAGACGGGCAGTTTGACTGGGGCGGTCGCCTCCTAAAAAGTATCGGAGGCGCCCAAAGTTACCTTCAGGATGGTTGGAAACCATCTCTTAGAGTGCAAAGGCAAAAAGGTGATTGACTGCGAGAGAGACATCTCGAGCAGAGACGAAAGTCGGGCTTAGTGATCCGGTGGTTCCGAGTGGAAGGGCCATCGCTCAACGGATAAAAGCTACCTCGGGGATAACAGGCTTATCTCCCCCAAGAGTCCACATCGACGGGGAGGTTTGGCACCTCGATGTCGGCTCGTCTCATCCTGGGGCTGAAGCAGGTCCCAAGGGTTGGGCTGTTCGCCCATTAAAGAGGCACGCGAGCTGGGTTCAGAACGTCGTGAGACAGTTCGGTCCCTATCCGTCGTGGGCGTTAGATATTTGAGAAGAGCTGTTCCTAGTACGAGAGGACCGGAACGGACAAACCACTGGTGCACCAGTTGTTCCGCCAGGAGCATAGCTGGGTAGCTAAGTTTGGAAAGGATAAGTGCTGAAGGCATCTAAGCACGAAGCCCCCTTCAAGATAAGATATCTCACCGAAAGGTTAAGGTCCCTGATAGACGATCAGGTAGATAGGCTGGATGTGGAAGTATGGCAACATATGGAGCTGACCAGTACTAATCGACCGAGGTCTTGATCCAAGATTTTATACACTRTGCTGTTTCSAGTGATCGNNAYGATCACYRRAAARMAATTNNKATAAATGCAATTATAATTAAATAGTTTWNAACTAGTCTAACTAGTTCCGTAATGATGGCGGAAGGGCYACACCTGTTCCCATACCGAACACAGAAGTAAAGTCTTCCAGCGCCGAAAGTACTTGGTGGGCAACTGCCTGGGAGGATAGGACATTGCGGGACTTTTATTTAAATGAAGCCGTGCAAAAAAATACAGATATGAATATTGATTCAAGTGAGCTTGAAAATCAATATTTATATCTGTATTTTTTTATGGGGCGAAGCCCCAAACGGAGGCGTAGCGCAGCGGAGACGGAGTTGCACGGAATCATTAGACGGCAGTAAGGTTTAATCACCGCTCTTTTTATATTTTTTAGGAAGGAGCCATCTGGCGACTGACGCGACGTAGGCGTAGCGCTAGCTACGCCGAAGTGCCGCATGAGCGAGTAAAACGGCAGTAAAGTGAAGCATTGATTCAAGTTTACTTGAAAATCAATATTCATCGCTATTTTTTTATGGGGCGAACCCCAAACGCAGGCGTAGCGAGAGCTGCGACGGAGTTGCACGAATTCATTAGATGGTAGTAAGGTTTGGCTCTGCTTTTATATTGTAGATATGTTATGATGTTATAGATAACAATATACGATAAGGAGGAAGTATGACAAATAGAATTTTAATTATAGATGATGATAAGGAATTATGCGCTTTGATAAAGCAGAGTGTGGCGGCTGAAAATATAGATGCAGATTGCGGCTCGTCAGGCGTAGATGGGCTGATCATGCTCGAAAAGAATGACTACCAGCTGATCCTTTTAGATGTGATGATGCCGGGAATGGACGGCTTTCAGACAATGGAGAAAATACGCCAACAAAGCAGTATTCCCATTCTTATGTTGACGTCTAAAAATGATAGTATATCAAAAGTCCGCGGGCTTCGTTCCGGTGCAGATGACTATTTGACAAAGCCATTTGATATGGATGAACTGATTGCCCGGGTGGTTTCTTTGATACGCCGATATACACGTTTCAATCTGAAGGGAGAGCATTCTCATCCGATGACCTACCAAGGATTGACCATTGACCTAGATAGCCGGAGCGTGACCACGCTGACTGGTACATTTGAATTGCCCCCCAAAGAATTTGATCTTCTGCTGTTCTGTGCTAAAAATCAAGGAAGAATTCTAACGAAACAACAGATTTATGAGGAAGTTTGGGGTGAATCTTACGCTTATGATGACAGTAACATTATGGCGATAATTAGCCGCCTCCGCAAAAAGATCGAACCTGAATCCGGCACACCGTTTTATATCCAAACGGTAAAGGGGATTGGTTATCGTTTCAACAAAGGGGTGTAGACCGTGATTCGCGAGGTAGTTTTGGGCATATTGTTTTGTCTTGCACTTATTTTCGGTATGATCTGTTTGTCAAAACTGATTGGTGTTAAGCGTCAGCTTAAGGACATGATGGATGCCTTGATTGATATTGAATCTGGAAACGGTAATCGAAAAATTCTTGCTACAAACGATGAGTTGACCGCTGATCTTTCCTATAAAATAAATCAAATTGTTTATCGCTATGAAAGACAGATCTTACAGCTCAAAGCGGCGGACGAAACCAATCGTCAGATTATGACCAGTCTTTCTCATGATGTAAGAACACCACTTACAACTTTGATCGGTTATTTGGATGCCGTTCATAGGGGTGTTATAGTTGGTAAAGAGCGGGAGGAATATCTCGAGATTGCAAGACGGAAAGCACATGACTTGAAAGATTATATTGATATTCTATTCGATTGGTTTAAATTAAACTCCAGCGAATTCGCTCTAGCCATAGAGCGGGTCGAAATTGCGGAGCTGACACGAAATATTTTAAAAGACTGGATACCCATTTTTGAGGAAAGCTATTTGGATTATAAAATCGAAATTCCGGAAAAACCACTATTTACTAGGGTAGATATGGATGGATATGCCCGTATTGTTAATAATCTGGTTCAAAACGTCATTGTCCACAGTCAGGGTGGGCAGATTAAAATTGAAGTGGCAGAAAAGGAAACTGAAATAGAAATCTGTATCGAGGATAACGGGATCGGAATTGAAAAAAACGAGTTGCAACACATCTTTGAAAGACTATATAAATGTGATAAAGGTCGTTCTGATAAGGGCAGTGGATTGGGACTGTCCATTGTTCGGCAGATGGTTGAAAAAATGAAGGGCAGAATTACTGTTCAAAGTGAACCACATCAATATACTGTTTTCACTGTCTTTTTACCACTAATTGAGTGAAGAATCCCTGCTACGGCAGGGATTCTTTTTTTAAAAATTGCAAGGTTAATACAAGGTTGCGGCAAGGTTAATGCAACGTTGGCATGGTAAACTTATTTCAACAAGAAAAGGAGGTTCTTAGTTTGAGTGATTTTATAATCGAAACAAAAAATATTACAAAACAATATGGTGAGCAAAAAAGTGTTGCTAACTTGAATATCCATATTAAAAAAGGCCGCATCTATGGACTACTTGGTCGAAATGGCGCCGGAAAAACCACGACCATGAAAATGCTGCTGAATCTAACGCGACCTACTTCCGGAGAAGTTAAGATTTTTGGAAAAAGTATTCAGGGAAATGAAAAAAAAAATTCTACCCCGTATTGGTAGTTTAATTGAATCACCGGGATTTTATCCAAATTTGACAGGAACGGAAAATTTAAAAATATTCGCTCAGCTTAGAGGTGTTTCTAAGCGTGATGCTGTTTCAAGTGCATTAGAGGTTGTCGGGTTGCCGTACAGAGATAAAAAGCTGTTTTCTCAGTACTCCCTCGGTATGAAGCAGCGCTTGGCAATCGCACTTGCCATCATGCATGACCCGGAACTACTGATTTTGGATGAGCCGATCAATGGGCTTGATCCAATTGGGATTGCCGAGGTACGTTCGTTTATTCGGGAGCTGTGTGATGCGAAAGGGAAAACCATTTTAATTTCCAGCCATATTCTTTCAGAAATCGCCCTGTTGGTCGATGACATTGGAATCATTGATCAGGGTGTATTACTGGAGGAGGAGAGTCTTGCTGAACTGGAAGAAAAAAACGGCAAATACATTCACTTTATTGTTTCTGATTCAGCGCAGGCAGCCAGAATCATGGAGAGAAATTTTAGGGTAAATAACTTTACAGTGGAAAATGATCACAGCTTACGTCTTTATGATAATAATTTGTCTGTGGCGAAATTAAACCGTACTTTTATTGAAAGTGGATTGGAGGTATCGGAAGCCCACACGTGTGAAGATACTTTAGAGGATTACTTCAAACGTATAACCGGAGGTGAGGGCATTGCATAACCTGCTTCTTAGTGAATTTAAAAAATTCAAAAGAAAGAAGATATTTTTTTTAGGAATTTTGGCGGCTTTCGTTTTTCCTCTTTTTAATGCTGTATTACTATCAGGTTCGGATTTTGCAAGTTTTCAGTCAGGAGTAAGAGAGGACAACGCCTTCTTGCTTTTAATGCCCCTGCTGATTATTCTGGCAGCTAATCTGTTTTTTGTCGAGCAGGATCATGATACGCTAAAAAATCTGCTTAGCATACCGGTATCAAAAGATCAATTGGTTATTGTGAAGTTATTAGTTTTGCTACTTTTTTCGTTTGCTTTTCAACTAATGGGGTTTACAGTCAGCACGGTGATAGCTATTTTTCAAGACATTCCGTTGAATGGTTTTATATTTCAATTATCGCTTACAACAGCGATGGGGATACTCATGTGGGCGGCTGCGCTTCCCTGTATTGTGTTGGTTGTGTGGTTTAATAAAAGTTACATTCTATCAGTAATTATCGTCTTCTTTTACTCGTTGCTAAATTATGCGATGCGTCTTAGCGAAGTGGTTCTGATGCAGCCTTTAGGGCTAAATATCGGAACACTGATGCCTGTTCCTATTATTTTTCGGTGGTTCTACCAATTTTATGAGCCGATCGGTGAAATTCAGACAGAATTTTACAATCGTTTCAGCCAATATTTTATAGCGACACCGGTATGTTTTGGTGTGCTTTTGTTGGAAGCAGCAGTTTGCGTTTGGCTGATGATCTGGATTTATCGGCGCCGAGAAATTTAGAGAAAGGGGGTATCTTTTGTGCTTGGCATTATAAAAACCGAATTTTTTAAATTAAAGAGATTTCACGTTTTGCTCATTGGTCTCATTGGCATGACACTTCCGGCAATTTTGTCGGTATTCACACAAGCAGTTGCCACCCCAGAGGTGACGACACAGAATTTTGACTTTTTAGCGCTCTTTAACAGTACCATATGGAATAGTGCAACCATTTTTATGCCTGTCATTTTCACTTTAATTGGAGGCTATCTAATCAGCCGCGAATATACAGATAATACTTTAAAAAATATCTTGACGGTTCCAGTAAGCTTTCAGCGGTTACTATTTGGAAAACTCCTGGCAATGGGAATCTTAAGTGTACTGTTTGGGTTTTACAGCTATACAATAACGCTGATTGTCGGAGTACTGTCCGGTATTTCAGGTCTGAGCGCTGTTGTTTTATGCACGGGTCTTTTACAGATGTTGGGAATATCAGCTTTTACATATATAGCGGTTCTGCCCATCATCGCTTTTACAAGCAGGAAACCGGGAATTTTTATGGGAGGCGTTATTGTGTCTTTTTTGTTCGGATACAGCGCTATGTTTATTAAGGATGTCACGATGCGAAGTCTGTACCCGATTCTATCAGGATTGACGGTGATGAGATTCGATACGGGAACATTCATGAATACTTCCGAACACGGAAATCTTACACTATCCATGTTATCCATTACGATAATGCTTTTGCTTACAATCACGATTGTGAGACTAACAAATCCACCACAAGCAGTTTTTAAGCGGAAAAAACATAAAAAAACCGATATTCTCATCAGAAAGAGGCCAAAAGGTCGATGATTTTTCAGGAAAGGTGGTATTTTGATGAAAAAGCGACTATTTGCGTTTGTGGCAATCGTCCTTTTAATAGGGGTTCTAACCGGCTGCGAAAAAGATGAAATTCTTGAGGCATACAATTATGCCATTCAAACGGCTGGTGATTACATTGTCGTAGCCGGTCAGATCCAAATTGAGCTTGATCAGATCAGATTTAAAGTGTGTTGTGCTCAGTTCTGGAAATAAAATCATCCTGCAGAACCTTAGGCATTTCGACAAAATAGACGGAAAAGCCGGCAATGCGTACGATTAGATTTCTAAATTCCTCCGGATTTTTCTGAGCCTGATAAAGCGTCTCTGTGTCAACAACATTAAACTGTACCTCCATGCCGCCATTTTCAAAGTAAGTGCTCATTAATTGACGAAGCTTCTCAACGCCTTCTTTATTCGCGACACAGGAAGGACTGAAGCGGAGGTTCATTTGGTCGCCATTACCGAGCATCCTTTGAGGTAGTTTAGAGACCGTATTCAGATAGGCGGTAACCCCATTTCGATCAAAGCCCTGTCTGGCGGAGATGGCTTCAGCAAGAGGCTCACCTTTTTGTCTGCCGTCAGGTGTGGCATCAGTTTTTGAACCATAATCAACATGGACAGTCATGGTGAAGGTTCCAAATGCCCAGTTACCGCCTCTGGGATTGGTGGCAGCAGAAACGTGATCATTCGCTAATTCCATCACCCAGGCCGCCAGCTCATCGACCTCATCAATGTCATTTCCGTAATGGGGAATGTCAAAAACAATGGCTTGATGGAGGGCTTCGTAGCCTTTCCAGTTGGCACATAAGGCGTTATAAAGTTCTTTGGTTGTAACGGTCTGATCATCAAAACATAATTTTTTGATGGCTATTAGAGAATCCGCCACATTGCCGATTCCGCAACCGGTTAGTCCTGTTGAGTTATATTTGCAGCCGCCAGAAAGTGCATCCCTGCCGCTTTCGACACAGCCATCCATGGTCGTAGAGGCAACAACGGCAGGAAAATGATCGGCGTACATCAGCTCAAAACAATTTCCCCCGGTTATCTGCCAATCGAGAAAGTACTTTAACTGGGCAGCAAATGCGTCCTTGAATTCATCAAAGGTCTTGTAATCGTAGAGGTAACCTGTTTTGAGACCTTTTGAGAAATCCGTCAGCGGATTTGTGCCATTATGGATGGCCATAATAATGGGTCCTAAAAGGTTAAAGAATACTTCAGAACCAGGACCACCACTGGCAGACCATTCATTTCCAGAGCCGGAAGGTTCGACACATCCGATAATACAATAGTCGCGCGCATCCTCCAGAGTTCGTCCACGCTTGAGTAGCATCGGTATGATCAGCTCATCATTTTCAAATGAGGGGACCCCACCGCAGGCCTTGCTTGATTGAATTGCTAACTCCCATACATCGGAAGGCGTGTTCTTGTGGATGCGAATGTCAACGGAAGGATCAGCGAGAAACATCCGGCCAGTAGTATGAAGCAGACATCGGGTTAACGCATTTGTGGCATCCGATCCATCTTTTTTAATGCCTCCGATGGTGAAGTGATGACCGCCGGTATTATAGGAATAGCCTTTTCCGCTATACATTTTTGACAACATGTCGTTTGTACTCATGCGAACCTGAATAAGATTATCGTTTAATTTAAGGAAAAAAGCATCAGCATATTCTTGGAGTGTCGCCATTGTGAGGGTTCCTGATTTGAGTTCAGCCTCGGCGAACCAGCCGGCGTATTGGTCGACTCGCCCTTGCGATAAGCCATGTTGCTGACCGTCGGCGACAAGCATGATCTGATAGAGAACAACACATTGCAGAGCTTCCCAGGTATTTCGAGCCGGATGCTCCATGATCCAGTTAAGGGAATCAGCCATGTCAAGCAGTTCGGCTCGGCGCTCAGGATCAGCATGGTTCTTGGCCTGCCGGGCGCATTCTTTAGCATATCGCTTAGTAAAGACAAGGGCCGCATCGCAGACAATATCGGCGGCCTGATAAAAGAGAAATTTGGCGGCATCATTGCCGTAGATCTGGCCTTGCAGCTGATCCATTTTTTCGCGGATTTCACGTTTAATTCCGCCAAATCCGTAAGAAATGACTTTCTGAAAGTTGGGACTGTAATGCCCCTGAGGGACACCGCCCAAACTGGGTTTGCGGGCAAAAAAATCGGAGCACCCATTGCCTTGAAAACCTTGCAGTACGGGTGGAATGCTTTCTAAATAGCGGGCTGAAAGTGATCGATCCAGCCAATATTCGGAAGCCTCTTTAAAAATATCCCGATCGGAGTCACTCATATAGGCAAAGGCGTCTTCACTCTGCCAAGCGCTTTTGAAACCGGCATCATCATGAGTTGCTTGATGAAGCCAGGAGGCATCCCACTCAACAAAGCTGTTTAGGGACCGGTAAGAGCGACCAATCTGACCCACAAAAATATCTTCATCTTCGACCAAAATGGTTTTATTTAAGCACCACTCATAAAGACAATGAGCGCGCTTTAAGATGTTGGGCTCCGCTTCGTGTGTCTTGTAGTAGTCGGTATAAATTTTGGTCCGTTCACCATCTAGAATCGTGCGTCCCTTATTAGCGGCATCACGCTTGTCACGCAAGCGCTGGATGCGGGGACTGATTGCTGCAAATTTAAACATTAAAAAGACCTCCTTAAAAATATCGTCACGTTAGCCCCAGATTAAAGGCATAATAGTAACTAAATAGACTTAGTGTATTTGAACAGGTGTAAAATAGGTTTCTAAGAGTTGTTTGTAGCTTTGCATAAGCTCATCACTTGGTGATTTTAAATCTTTAAGCTGATTTTCTGTTCCCAGTTTATCATATTTGAGAAGGCCCAATTGATGATAGGGAAGTATTTGGAGTAGCTCGACTGAGGGACTAAGGGCCTGGATGAACGCACCGGTGGCGCGTAGATTTTCTTCAGAATCATTGATGCCGGGAATGATAGGAAAACGAAATTGAATTTTTCCTCCCGCTTCAACGAGATTTTTTGCGTTTTCAAGGATCTTGTCATTAAAAACCCCGGTGTACTTCTTATGCTGGTTTGTATCCATGTGTTTTAAGTCGTAGAGATATAAATCAACATAAGGAAGGGTTCTCTTCAGGGTTTCCCACGCGGCAAAACCAGTTGTATCTAAACAGGTGTGGATGTTTTCATTTTTGGCCGCTTTTAATAGTGCTACCGTAAAATCAATTTGTGCGAGGGCTTCACCGCCGGAGACGGTTAGACCACCGCCGGAGTTATTGTAATAGGCCCGATCTTTTAAAATTCTTGCCATGACATCGGTAAGTTTCATGTCGTGACCTGAAGCAACAAGGGCGTTTGACTTGCATACATGCACGCAGTCGAAACAATTTGTGCATTTATCACGATCAACGTCAATAAGCGAAATTTCGCTCTTGTGCAAAGGTGAATGCTTTGGTTTATCAGTTTTTAAGGCATTATGCTTACAAACGGACAAACACAATCCGCATGCTTCGATGCCAATGCATTTCACTGACGTATACGACAACACATAATGAAATGGAATTGATTCGGGATTATGACACCAGCGACAGCAAAGTGGACAACCGCTGAGAAAAACGCTCGTTCTAATCCCCGGGCCATCATGAATGGAAAACCCTTGAATATCATAAATTCGACCTATTATTTCTTGATTCATGGCACTCTCTTCCCTTTACAGTTTATTGCAAATTCGAAACGCTTTACAAAAAAAACGTTTGTTATTAAAAATTCTATAGCAGTGAAACCGTTTAAACAATGATATATCAGGACCAGAAAAATTTTTTTGCGTCCTTAGCGTCCTTAGAGAAGGATCATTTATTCTTATACATACAATAGAATGTTTGAAATAGGACAAAATGAGTAAAAAAGATGTCCTCTTTATTCATTGTAGAGAGGATAGTGAGTCGCTATAATCAAGTTAACCAAGTTTAATTTTGGAAATAGCATAAGTTTTACAAAGCGTTTTTAGATTGGAATTAAAAGAAAGGAAGCGTGAGAAAAAACGTGATGAGATAAGATAAAAAAACTTGCAGAAAAGGGAAATGTCCGGGTTTTGTGAAAACGATTAAATTAGCGTATTTGGACAATTTTTGTGGAGTTTTTAAACTTCATAATTTGTAACGGCTTAGCAAGAAGTCGAAGCTTAAGGGGAAAAAGGAGGAAAGTGTAGTGAGTGTTAATAATGTGGGAAGCGCAGCAAGTATTGAGAATGTGAGAAGTTCAGAATTCTCGTTAAGTACTGGAAGAGCGACGGCCTTTGGTGCGGCGGAAGTTGGATTTGGACTGATGATGCAGGTGGCAGTTAGCTACTTTGCGTATTTCTTAACCGATATTGCGTTATTGGGACCAGCGATTGTTGGGACAATGTTACTCATCAACCGGATTGTCGATGCAATATCGGTACCACTAACTGGTGCGATCATCGAGAAATCGAACCTGCCGTGGGGAAAATACCGTTCCTGGATGATGATCGCTCCGGCCGTGGTGGCTTTTTGTTTTATCATGATGTTTAGAGTGCCAAGTGGGATGAGTGAAGTGGCAATGGCGATCTATTTTTCGGTATTCTATATGCTCGGTCATATATTTGTGAACTTTAGTTATGCATCCCGGTTTTCGCTCCTGCCAGCAATGGGTAATACACCTAAAAGCAGGATCATGGTGGCATCGAGAACCAATCAGATGAATACCGCAAGTCGGATTCTTTTTAGCCTGATATCATTGCCACTGATTATGTGGCTGGGTGGGGAAGAAGTCAGAAATGCCAGAGGGTTTTTTCTCTACATGCTGATTTTTGCGACGCTGCAATGGGTCGGTTATATGATCAGTGCACGGGCAGCAAAACCGGTCGATATTCCGGGACGATGGCCGAAAAAGAATGTGCCAACTGGTCGTGAGATGATCAACCAGGTGGTAACCAATAAACATCTGATCATTCTGATGCTGGCGGAGTTAGGGAGATTTACAGCCGCTTTGTCGCTGGCGGGATTTGCCGTTTATTTTTATCAGTATGTTGCCGGCGATATGGCGCTTGTTTCAATGTATTTCTTAAGTCTGACAGTCGGTGGTTTTGTTGGGAATCTGATTGGACCACAAATTGCCAAAAGACTCGGCACTAAAAAAACCTATATTATTGGATTGTTCGGGCAAGCGTTTTTCCTTGTACTGGCATACTTTATTGGTAGAGAACCAATGGCCTTCCTGGCACTGAGTGGTCTAGCCTCGCTATCAAGTGGTTTTGGATTCTCAATTTCAGGGGCGGTATATTCAGATTGTGCCGACTACGCAGAATGGAAAACAGGAAAATCTGCAAAAGGAATTGTGATGTCACTTTCCGCATTTCCAATTAAAATAGCGATGGTTATTTCAGGCAGTATCGCAGCTTATGCGTTAGCAGCAATTGGCTATGTTGGTGGAATGCCTCCAACACCTGAGATTCAGCAGGGGGTGGCTCTTATTGCGACGCTACTACCGGCTGTGGCAGCAGTATTTGGCTTTATTTGTATCCTGTTTTACAATCTAAAACAGGATGATCTGGAGATAATGAAAGAGGAGATTAAGGAAAGACAAAGCCAGCAAGCTTAGGTGTATGAATCTTTTTGTGGTCATAAGAGAAATGTGATCATTAATGTAAAGAAAAGATCCGTTAAATAATGAGTCGATTCTTTAACCGGCGTTAAGAAAATAAAGACGGATCGGCAAAACGACAGAATAAGGAGTGAAACAGAATGGGTATTAGAACAATTGGAGTCGTCGGGTCCGGTGCAATGGGAACCGGGATTGCCCATATTATGGCCCAATATGGATATAACGTCATACTGAGTGATGTGAATAACGATCACCTCGAACGTGCCCTTGCTTCAATCGGAAATGTTTTGGATAGTAAGATTCGCAAGGGAAAATGGACAGAAGATAAAAAAACGGAATTGTTAGGTCAGATTAAGATAACAATAGACTTAAATGAGATGACAGCGGTTGATCTAATTATTGAAGCAATTACTGAAAACATGGATGCGAAGATTCAGTTGTTTTCGAGTTTGGAAAAAATCTGCCGGGCTGAAACAATTTTTGCAACCAATACCTCGACCATGTCAATTACTAAGATGGCCTCGGCCTTAAGTCAACCCGAAAGAATGGTTGGACTCCACTTTTTTAATCCAGCCCCGGTAATGAAACTTGTTGAGATTATTAGGGGATACTATACCAGTGATGAGATTATTGTAGCGCTTAAAGAATTGGTCCGGTCAATCGGAAAGGAAAGCATTGAGGTCAAAAAAGATACCCCCGGATTTGTGGTAAATCGATTGATGTTAACGCAGTTTAGAGAGGCTTTACTCGTTTTGGAGGAGGGGATTGCATCGGTAGAAGATATCGATAAGGCCATGACATTGGGATTAAATCACCCGATGGGCCCCTTCACACTAATGGATTTCACAGGAAATGATATCGCCTTTGATACCCTTAAATATATGCATACCGAACTGGCCCAACCCAATTGGGCACCGCCAATCGTTTTAAAAAGAATCGTCAATGCCGGCAGAATCGGAAAAAAAGTACAAAAGGGCTGGTTTAACTACAAATAGGCACAAGAAGGAGAGCTTTTAATGAGTAAACAAATTTTAGCCCGTGAAGCAGTGGGCTTAATTAAAGACAAATCAACGGTGGTATGGACAACCGCAGGACTCTGTTGTTTTCCCGAAGAAATTGCAGTTGCGCTGGAAAAGCGTTTTTTAGAAACGGGACAGCCTAAAAACCTTACAATCGTACATAGCTGTGGATGCGGGGATGGCAAAGATAAGGGGATGAACCACCTGGCATACGAGGGATTGACCGAGCGTCTGATTTCAGGGCACACCGGTCAGGCACCGCGAATGGGCGAACTCATAACCGAAAATAAAATAGAAACCTATCTGCTGCCACAGGGGGTCATGGCCCATCTGTGGAGAGAGATTGCGGGGAAAAAACCGGGTGTCATTACCAAGGTAGGCCTGAGAACCTATGTCGATCCAAGGCTTCAAGGTGGAAAAATAACAAAATGTACCAAAGAGGATCTGGTCGAGCTGATGGAAATTGACAATCAGGAGTGGTTGCGATATAAAACATTTCCTATTGATGTTGCAATTATTAGGGCCACAACAGCCGATCAAAAGGGAAATCTCTCAATGGAGAAAGAAGGTCTTTTACTGGAAGCGCTGCCGATGGCTCAGGCAGCAAAAAACTCAGGCGGCATCGTCATTGCTCAAGTTGAATATCTGGCAAAGGCGGGCTCATTACATCCGTTGGACGTAAAGGTGCCGGGTGCGCTGGTTGATTATATCGTCGTTGCCAGTCCTGAAAACCATATGCAAACCACGGGAACACAATTTAATCCAGCGTTTGTCGGCGATTTAAAGATGCCCATGGACTCAATCAAACCAATGCTTTTTAATGAGCGAAAAATAATTGCAAGAAGAGCAGCCATGGAACTGGATGCCAATGGTATCATCAATCTTGGTATCGGAATGCCTGATGGCGTGGCCAGAGTGGCCTCAGAAGAGGGAATTGCGGATGATCTGGTGATGACAACGGAACTGGGAACTTATGGCGGAATCCCTGGTGCCGGCGATGATTTTGGGGTAGCCTATAATGCCGAGGCCATCATTGAGCATGAGGCTCAATTCGACTTTTACGATGGTGGCGGTCTTAGTGCAACCTTTCTAGGGCTGGCACAAACCGATAAAAAGGGAAATCTTAATGTCAGTAAATTTGGGAAAAAGGTGGTCGGTTCCGGCGGATTTATCAATATTTCACAGAATTCAAAAAAAGTAATCTTTTGTGGAACCTTTACTGCTGGTGGTGGAAAGTATGAAATCAAGGATGGGAAAATCCGCATTCTCGAAGAGGGACGCGTAAAAAAATTTGTGAATCAGGTCGATCATATAACCTTTAGCGGTGAATATGCCACCGAAATAAAGCAACCTGTTCTTTACATCACGGAAAGGGCTGTTTTTACCTTAGAAGATGGTGAAATGACACTCATTGAAATCGCACCGGGGATCAGCATTGAAAGAGACATCTTACCGGCAATGGAATTTGCACCGAGAATTTC